>JAYWDM010000356.1:0-4569 GCA_043779885.1 Betaproteobacteria bacterium
CCTCGGCGCGCGCGCCCGCGCTGCAATCGGGCGCGCAGCCATCACTGGCCGGTCGCGGTTCACCCGCCAGCGCTTTGGTCAACAAGTGCCCGGCAACTACGCGGAGGGAACTCGGATGTTCGGCCAGGTTCTTAATGAAGCCGACGGAGCCGGTTGCGCTCGCAAGCGCAACCTCACGCTGAGATTCAGAGCAATCGAGGGGCTCGGACGCAGGCGCGGCCGCGACCCCCAGAAACGGTGCCAAGGCCATGCCGAGGGCAAGCAAGTGTGCATTTTTCAGCATATGGGTTCACCGAGATGACCGCGAACTTGGATTATGGTAAGCATCAACGATATTTAATTCAATAAATAATAGGACAATTCTAAATAATTACTTTATGAAAATTCCGTGGCTGTGCCGTGACAACCGGATCGAAATCCTCGGTCCTGCTTGGGTTGGCGCGCGCATGGTGCGTTGCCGCAATCGAAAAGTCAAAACGCGATTGCCAACTCGGAGTCTGTCGGACTTAAGGAATCGTCGCGAAGCGAGTGGGAGAACGCACCTAGAGGGCGCCCCGCCCCACCTCCACAGTGGATTTCCTTCCCGCCCGAAAGCGTCTGGCGAGCGTTTGCCCAGATTACAGCCCCCCCAAAACCTAACGCTTGGTCTTAACCGGCCAATGAAAAATGCGGGGCGTGAATCTAGCTTGGGCTCCGCCGCGCCAGGACGCAGGACGTCGAGGGCAGTAGCTCTCATGAGCCGATTAACCAACTGCACCGGCGCATTCAGACCTGAGCACTGCCAGGAGTTGCCCCGCGCCTGATGGCTTGCGTTCGATTGACGACCCCTGGTTCGGGCCCTATAAGGATGGTTCATTCCGATCAGACACCGCGATTGCGGCCAAGCATGCCCACTGCGTCGTCAAACTATTGAGGAGAAACTGTGATGAAACTATTGAATTCATTTGGACCCAACCCGCGGCTGGTGCGGATGTTCATGGCCGAAAAAGGCTTGAAGTTTCCGAGCGAAGATCTCGATCTTATGGCCGGGGCGAATCGTCAAGAGCCGTATTTGAAGAAGAACCCGGCCGGTCAGACGCCGTCACTACAACTGGACGACGGCACGGTCATCGCCGAGACCGTGACCATCTGTGAATTCCTGGAAGAAACGCAGCCGCTGCCGGCGCTGGTCGGCACCAACGCGGCCGAACGGGCGAACGTGCGCATGTGGGTTCGCCGGGTCGAACTGAACATTACCGAGCATATGTACAATGGCTTCCGTTTTGCTGAAGGCATCGAAATCTTCCGCAATCGGATGGTCTGCATACCTGAGGCGGCACCTGGACTGAAAGCCAAGGCAAAGGCCGGACGCGAATGGCTCGACGGTCTGATTGGCGGGCGTGATTTCGTTGCCGGCAACAAGCTCTCATTGGCCGACATCGTGCTGTTTGCCTGCATGGATTTCTGCAAAGACGTCGGCCAGCCACTGGAACCGGAACTGAAAAACGTGGCGGCCTGGTATGCCCGCATGAACGCCCGCCCGAGCGCCCAGGCAAGTCTGCATGAGGCCGCCGGCCAACTCAAAATGGCCGGCTGAGTACAGCCGCCGTCAGCTGCCGGCGTCCGGCCCAGGGTCGAGAGGGCCGTCAGCGCCAAGGAGGATTGGCCTGCCGGCGGTCGTCCTAGGAGCCTGTCGGACTTGAGGGGATCTGCTGCGGCGGTGGGATAGCGGTCCCTATAGGCGCGCGTTCGAGGCGAATAGTCGGGCTATTCAACGAGAACGCGCGGGCGTACGGGCCGCCATTCCAGCGCCGCAGCAGATTGCCTACGTCCGACCGGCTGTCCCAGCGACTGATCAGGCCGCTTTCGCGGCCCCGCGTGCGAATGCCGGCGGATTATCGACCTCGATGTTGAACAATGGCGCACTGCCCAGTTTCTTCAATTCAGGCAGCACTTCGCGCGCGAACAGTTCGAGGTTGCTGCGGGCAACGGTCGCCTTCATGCCGGCGCAGCTGAATACGCCAGTGAATCCGCAACAATCCGTGCGCTGTTGCTTGATGTAGTTGCCGTCGCACTGGCAATAACCCTGTTCAAGCCCGTGTAGAAGGGTTTCGGCGCATTCAACCAAGCGCTCGCGCGATTCACTCATCGGCACGCGGCAGCCTTCGAATTCGACGCGGCCGAGCCCGCGGCTGACACCGAGCAGGACGCGGCCGTTAGACCTGCAATCCAGCATGGAAGTTTTTTCTGCGACGCGCATCGGATCGTTCCACGGCAGTACCATAACCATGGTGCCGAGTTTGACTTGCTGACACTGGCCGCCGAGATACGCCAGGAACTGGGTGACATCCGGCGTCATGGTGTCGTCGGTGAAGTGGTGTTCGACTCCCCATACCGATGGATAACCGAGACCTTCCGCTGCCAGCGCAAGCTGCCAGTCCTGCTGCTAGATTGCGTGATCGCTGACCCCGCCGTCGCGCCCCGGATTTCGAAAGATAGCTGCCATTCCAACATGCATGTTCGAAATCCCCCTGGCTTGCGCCGCGTTGTGTGTGGTCAGGCGCGCCCGCGCGTCGGCGTCGGATGGCGATTCTCCCGCGATAAATCTCGCGCCCTCGAGGCCGCAGGCTCAGGCGGGTCGTCCTCGGCACTCGGTTTTGTGTGCCATGCGTGAAGCATTGTAGTGCGTGGATCGCCGGCGCAACTCCGCAGGGGGCTCGTCGACAGCGCTGGTAGCAAAAGGCTTGATCCCGGCCAAGTCAACGAGCGTCAGGCGGGGCAGTGTTCCATGCCACCGAGGTTTTTAATCGAATAACGCCAGCGTGCGCACTTCGATGCTGCGCCGCGTGGCAGGATTGGGCGGCGCATCGGGATCATGGAATGCGCAGTGCGCGGTATAGCGCGCGCGGCCATCCTCGGCCGCATCGAAACATTTGAGCAGCAGCACCTCGTCGGCGCGCATCCGGCTCTGATAAAACCAGCGGTGAGCGGGATTGAAACGGACACTGTAGACCTCGCCAGTGCGTTCCGAATACTGCAGTTCCGTCGCGACGAAATCAGCATCAAGCAAACTGCTGGCGTCGCAGACCGCGAGCGGAACGTCTTCCACGGGCCCGCGGATCGGGCGCCACACGTTGATGAACATGAAGCGGCGTGCGACGGCGGCTTCACCCGCAGCCGCGGGCAGCAGATCGCGCACGCGCTGCGGCGCGGATCGTTTGGTGTAGTCGTTATGGACATAACGCACAGGTTCGCGCACGGTCGAATTGGGCGTGCGCGCCAGAGTCTTGTCCCGCAGATTGTGATCGAACGCAAATACCCGGGGCGCCCCCGTCGCGCGGCGCACAAGGTCGATGCATTCAGCGTAGTAGTCGCCGGTCACGCCTGCGGGGTCAAAAAAATCCTGCACCTCTGTGCGATGTCTGCAGTAGGTGAATCCATTGTCATCCAGCGTCGGCGCTATGGCGCTGTCGCGCACGTCATAAATCCGCACGGTGTGCTTGACCGTTCCTGCTTGCCGCCGCTCGGGTCCGGCTGCCGCCGTCATTGTGTACGGTAGTGGCGGTGCGGCGTCGTCAAGGTAGTTGAGGACGGCGTCGACGTGACGCAGACGGGCAACTTCGATGGTAGGCATGGCCAGCTCCTGAAACGCAAGCGATAGCGTAGTCTAGTCCGAATGCCGTCGAGGGGCGATGTAAGCGGACTTAAACGTTGATCGCGTAGATGGCACCCCGAGGTACGGGGGCATCGTTGGGTGATCGCGCATGACACCGATAGCCACCGGCGGCGGCGACCGCGCGTGCGGCGTGCGCGGAGTCCAAACCGCTATACTGCGCGGCCGCAGCGCAGGAATTACCGCATGTCGGTTCAGACCCGAAGCCTCGCCGGACGCAATCGCGACGGCGCCATCGAGTGGTCGGCGTTGCGCGATCTTGCGCCCTACCTGTGGCCAACCGCGGCTCCCGCCATCAAGCTGCGAGTCGTGGCTGCTCTCGGTCTGCTGACCTGCGCCAAACTCGCGACCGTGTACGTGCCGCTGCTGTACCGGCGCATGATCGACTTCCTGTCGACGCCTGACCATTTGCCGGTTGCGCTGCCGCTGGGGCTACTCGGTGGCTATGCCGGGCTGCGTGTCATGCAAATCGTCTTTGCCGAATTGCGCGACGCGGTATTCGCCAAGGTCGCGCAGCGCGCCATCCGGGACGTCGCGCTGCAGACGTTCCGACATCTCCATCGCATGTCGTTGCGCTTTCATCTCGATCGTCAGACCGGCGGTCTGTCGCGGGCAATCGAACGCGGCACCAAGGGCATCGACTTCCTGCTTACATTCATGTTGTTCAATAGCATTCCCACGCTGCTTGAAATAGCCATGGTGTGCGGAATTTTGTGGGTGTTGTACGACGGTTGGTACGCGCTAGTGACCTTCACCACCATTGTCGGCTATATCGGCTATACGTTGACCATCACCGAGTGGCGGCTCAAATATCGTCGGCACATGAATACGTCCGATCAACAAGCCAACACGCGCGCCATTGACAGCTTGTTGAACTACGAGACGGTAAAATATTTCGGCAACGAAGAATTCGAGGC
>JAYWDM010000357.1:0-4568 GCA_043779885.1 Betaproteobacteria bacterium
CCGAACATCGTGTTCATCATGCTCACCAATCACCCCGATCCGCAATATCGGAAGATCTGCATGGAGTCCGGCGCAAGCCATTTTCTGGATAAAACGACCGAGTTTATGAAAGTCAGGGAAGTCATCGCCGCTCTGGGCGCCGTGCACTGAACCCGCGGCAGACGATGATCGAAGCGATATGAAAAAGGAGAACGAAATGGGAATCACCGCAGTCTTGCACGCTTTTCCACCGCGCGCGGGCACCGCCTGGCCGTCAGCCGCCGATGCTAACGCGCACCATGGCCCCTGCTCCAAGTGCGGGCTGCACGAGATATGCCTGCCGGCCGGGCTCGGCGCGCTTGACCTGCAGCGGCTTGAAGGCATTATCAACCGCAAGCGGCCGCTGAAACGCGGCGACTACCTGTATCGCGCCGGCGGCACGCTGCAGTCGCTCTACGCGGTGCGCACCGGCTTTCTCAAGAGCAGCGTGCTGCACGACGATGGCCGCGAACAGGTTGCCGGCTTCCACATGATGGGCGAACTCGTCGGCATGGACGCCATTGGCACCGGCAAGCATGTGTGCGACTCCATCGCGCTCGAAGACACCGATGTCTGCGAAATTCCGTTTGGCGAATTCGAACGATTGAGCCGCGATGTGCCGGCCTTGCAACAGCACTTTCACCGCATCATGAGCCGCGAAATCGCGCGCGACTACGGCGTGATGCTGCTTTTGGGCAGCATGCGCGCCGAGGAGCGTCTGGCCGCCTTTCTGCTCAACCTGTCACAGCGCTTCGCGGCGCGCGGCTACTCGCCCGTCAGTTTCATACTGCGCATGACGCGCGAGGAAATCGGCAGCTATCTCGGGCTCAAGCTTGAAACGGTCAGCCGTGCGTTCTCGCGTTTCCAGAGCGATAACGTGATCACCGTGCAGAACAAGAGCATCGAAATCAAGGATCTCGAACGGCTGCACGCACTGGTCGGCCATTGCGCCGGGCATTGACGCCGCGTCCCTCCAAACTGCTAATCCGCGGCGTGGTGCTTTTTCAGTACGGAGTCGATTTCGGACTCGACCTCGCACCATGACCCGGCCTGATCTTCCGGCGCGCCCGTTTCCTGCCGGTGTTTGAGCGCGCGAAAATACGCCGCATCGTTGATCATGTGATAGCGTTCCTCCGGCGTCACGGCCGGCGGCGGACTCTTCGGTGCACTGGTTCTTTTCATGCTCGCAGCGCCGCCGCCTGCTTGCCGATGAGCGCGGCAAAGCGACGCATCGCCAGGTAACCGCTCATGCTAAATCTCCCGATGTCGCCAGGGACGCCTGGGCCGCAGGCATGGAACCGCGTTTCGCGGTGCGCTCATGCCGGTGCGCGTGCGTCTCCAGTTCGCGCCGGGCCGCGAGGAACGCATCGCGCAACACCACATTGACGTCCTCGTGATTGTTGCGGGTAACAACCACCTCGCCGCCCGGAATGATGATATTGAGCCGCACGGTAAACAGGCGGCGGCGCGGCTCATGATGGTGCGGCGCGGATATGACGACGCGGCAGCCCATCAAATTCGGGAAAATCTTTTCCAGCTTGCCCGCCTTGTCCCGGATACGCTTGTCGAGCGCGGCCGATGGGGATACGTCCTGCAGCGTAATCTGTAATTGGTTTTGCATGGTTTGCCTTTACTCGTTACGTGGAAAGGTTCATTTGCGTCGTGCCTGCTCATGCGCGCGCTCGCGCCCGACGATGCGGGTCATCGCGGTGATCTCCCCGGCGAGCACCTCGAGAAGATCGTCGATCGAAATGATGCCCGCGAGGCAGCCCTTGCGATCCACCACCGGCAGGCGCCGCACGCCCTTGTCGCGCATGATCTCCATCGCCTCGAACGGTCCCGCGTCTTCGTGCACGGTGACGAGCCCCGGCGCCATGATGTCGCCCACCGTGATGACGTTCGGATTGAGATCGACGGCGTTGACCTCGACCACAATGTCGCGATCGGTCACGATGCCGACCGGCGTGCGCCGGCCGTTCATCTCATCGACCACGACGACGGTTCCGACATGGTTGTGGCGCATCAGTTTTGCGGCGAACTGCACGGTAGCGTCACGCGCTACAAATACGACGTCGCGGCTGCAAATCTCTCCGGTTGTCGCCATGCCTGCACCTCTGGTCAGTGATCGCAGCGTCTGCGGATACATAATAGGCTGCGCGGCAAACCGGCAATTGACCCTGATCAACAAATACACACGCCGCAACTGCGCGCGTAGCGCGCATATCGCATTGCGCAGTCAGCCGGTCATGCCGTGACCACCGCCTCATTGCAAATATCGCGGGTAAAAACGATACTGGCCGCTCCAACAGGCGGCTACGCCTGCCGCGTCCCGCGGGTCTGCAGCATCAACACGCGGCGCATGCCGCGACCGGAGTTTCCGTGAATGACAAGATTCGGCAACTGCTCACCCAGATCGGCGCCCTCGAAGACGATTTACGGACTGCGCTGCATGAGCAGGAAACACGCATATTTTTCCAGATCAAGGGCAGGCGGGTCGTGTTCGAGCAGTCCATAAACGCGGCGCATTACCGTCTCAAGCGCGGCATTCTTCGCTGGATCGTGACCGATCGGCCGCAGAATTTTCTCACCGGGCCGATCATCTACGGCATGGCCGTGCCTCTGCTCTTGCTCGATCTCTGCGTCACTTTCTACCAGGCGGCGTGCTTCCCGATCTATGGCATAGCGAAGGTCAGGCGGTCCGATTACATCGTGATCGACCGCCAGTATCTCGGCTATCTGAATTTCTACGAAAGATTTCACTGCACGTTTTGCGCCTACGCCAACGGGCTGATTGCCTACGCGGGCGAGATCATCGCGCGAACGGAGCAGTATTTCTGCCCGATCAAGCACGCGCGCAAAGTGCTCGGCACCCACCCGCGCTATGCGCGTTTCCTCGATTATGGCGAGGCGGCGGATTACCACGCCAGGCTCGAAAAGTTTCGCGTCCAACTGGCGGCCGAAGCCGCACGGCCCCCACCACGCCAGGACAACGCCAACGGGTCGTAACGTGGAAACCCATGCGCGGTGCGCCATCGCGACAGACGCAAAGCAGGCGTTTCCTGGTGTAATCTTGAGCGTTACGGGATTGCTTGCCCGATTATTATGCCAACGATCAAATACAACACCTCGCGCCGGTTACTCGCCATCGCGATGCTGGTCATAGGCGGGTTGCTTTTGTGGCTGGCGTCGGCGGAAACATCCGATAGGGTGTTGCTGGTTGTCGGCATCACGCTCGCGACGGCCGGCGCCACTCTTGAGCGACGCGCGGAGCGCTGAATCTGCCATCATGCCGTGGACTGCGGATTTCCCTTCCTCCGCAAAGCTTCATTCGCGAATTGATAATACCGCCGCTCCATGAATGCGGCCGCCGCGATGCAGTGCAGGGGGTGAACCTGCGCGCAAGACCGAGATTGCACGCCAGTCACGCGATTGCAGTGGCGCCACCCGGTTGATCGAATGCCAAGGCGCAACGACGGACGAATACTTGACACAGGTCAAATACGAAGACGCCCTTCCGCGCTGTACTACGTGTGGCTGCGAAGGGCATACACTGACCGACATGAATATCCGTAATGCATCGCTCATCGCCGGCGGCGAAAACGCTCCCGTTCTCGTGGCGGCGCTGCGCAATCCGGCGCTCTACCCTCATCCGGTTCAACGCGTCGGGTTGATCGAAACGCATATTTCCTGGGTGTTGCTGACGGGCGCGTATGCATACAAGATCAAGAAACCCGTCAACCTTGGTTTTCTTGACTTCACGACGCTGGCCGCGCGCCGCCATTATTGCGCGGAGGAACTGCGGCTCAATCGCCGGCTTGCGCCGGACCTGTATCTGGATATCGTGCCGATTACGGGAACCACCTGCTCGCCGGCCATCGGCGGCAACGGGCCGGCGCTCGACTATGCGGTGAAAATGCGCGAATTTCCGCAGTCCGCATTGCTCGATGCCGCGCTCGCGCGCAACGCGGTCGATTCCGCGACGATCGTGTCGCTGGCCCGCATGCTCGCGGATTTTCACGCGCAGCTTGCGCCGCAGGAGGCGGCCCCGGACGACGCCGCCGAGGTCACCACACTGGGGCCGGCGCGCGACAATTTCATGCAGATGCTGCCGCTCCTCGATGCGCCGGCCGACATTGCGGTGCTCGCCGGCATTCAGGACTGGACGCTGCGTGAATACGCCGCCCGCGCGGAGCAGTTCACGCATCGTTGCACCGGCGGTTACGTGCGCGAATGCCACGGCGACCTACATCTCGGCAATATCGCGCTGATCGACGGCGCGGCGACGCCGTTCGATTGCGTCGAGTTCAGTCCCGCATTGCGCCTGACAGATGTCATGAGCGAGGTGGCTTTCCTGATGATGGATCTTGAAGCTCACGCCCGCCCCGATCTGGCGTACACATTTCTCAACACCTATCTTGAAACGAGCGGCGATTACGACGGCGTCGCGCTGCTGCCGTTTTTTGTCGTCTACCGCGCGGTGGTGCGGGCGAAGATCAATCTGATCCGCGCCACCCAGCCCGGCGCAACGGCGGTGCAATGCGGGAACGCCC
>JAYWDM010000358.1:0-4567 GCA_043779885.1 Betaproteobacteria bacterium
ATCGTTACGCCTGGAAAAAGCTTATCGCGCGTGGGGAAGCGACATCGGCCCGGATCACACGCCGCTGGAAGCCGGCTTGGCCTGGGCGGTAAAATTGCAGAAAGACATTCCCTTTCGCGGTCGTGACGCACTGCGCGAACAACAAAACGGCGCGCTAAAAAAACGCCTGCTCTGCTTCACCGTCGCTGATCCGGAAATCGTACTGCTCGGCCGTGAAACGATCTACCGCGACGGCGATCGGGTTGGCTGGCTTTCCAGCGCCGGGTGGGGGTACACTGTGAACAAGAACATCGGCTATGGCTATGTACGGCGTGCCGAAGGCGTGAGCGACGAATGGCTGCAATCGGGAAATTATGAATTGGAAGTGGCGAGCGAGCGCGTATCAGCCGAGTTGCATCTCGCGCCGCTATTCGATCCCGCGTCAAGACGAATTCGTAGTTAAGTTTTTTGCCGCTAGGTCGCGCCGCGACCGCCGTTCATGGAGGAAGGTTCTTGACATCGTTTGCACACTGGCTAACTGAAATTGGGCTGGAAAGCTACGCGAGCGTGTTTGCGCAGAATGAGGTCGACTTCGATGTGCTTGCCTCGCTGACGGAGGCGGATCTTCAAGCGCTCGGGTTGCCCCTCGGTGCACGTAAGCGCCTCCTGCAGGCCGTCGCGAAACGGGACGGTCAAGGCGCTGCGGAGGCTGTATCGCCGCCGACGGCTTCATCAGCGCTTGCGCCTTCACCCACGCCGGAGTCATCCGCCGGTGAACGCCGCCAACTCACGGTGATGTTTTGCGACCTGGTCGGCTCGACGGCAATTAGTGAGAAACTCGATCCCGAAGAGTTGCGCAGTCTCTTGCACAACTATCGAACTGTCTGCGGTGGAGTGATTGCCCGTTACGAAGGGTTTGTCGCCCGTTACGTGGGCGATGGGATTCTCACCTAATTTGGCTGGCCCCAAGCGCATGAAGAAGACGCCGAGCGAGCGTTGCGTTCGGCGTTGGAGATCGTTCAAGCGGTCAAGCGAGCATCGTCCACGGAGGCGCTGTCGGTGCGCATCGGCATCGCCACTGGTCCGGTCGTCGTCGGTGAACAAGCCGGTGTGGGCGATCAGTCAAAGTTAGCCGTCGGCTCTACGCCCAATCTCGCCGCGCGGTTGCAGGGATTGGCTGGCGCCGATCAAATCGTCATCGCCTCCTCCACCCGGCGCTTAGTCGGCAACGCCTTCGAACTCTTAGACCTGGGCGAACATCAACTGAAGGGTATCTCAGAGGCGGTCCACGCCTGGCGGGTGCAGGGCGCTTTAGTTGCTGAAGGCCGCTTCGAAGCCACGCGCGGCGGCGCACACCTGACGCCCTTCGTCGGCCGCGATGAAGAGTTAGGCTTGCTGCTCGCCCGCTGGAAGCAAGCGCGCGACGGCGAGGGCCAGATCGTGCTGCTGAGCGGGGAACCAGGTATTGGCAAGAGCCGCATAACCCAGATCTTGCGTGAGAGTTTGGCCGATGAAGCCCACACCCGGCTCAGTTATCAATGCTCGCCCTATCATACCAATTCGGCGTTCTATCCGATCATCGCCCATCTGGAGCGCACGGCAGGCTTCGAGCGCGACGACGGCGTTGATACCAAACTAGACAAACTCGAGGCCCTGCTTGCGCTGGAGTCCGATCAACTTTCCACCATTGCCCCGCTGATCGCCGCCCTCCTGTCGTTATCGATCGATCGCTATCCGCCGCGCATGCTCTCGCCGCAGAAGCAAAAAGAACTCACCATGACGGCGCTCGCCGATCAAGTGATCTGGCTGGCCCAAAGCCATCCGGTGTTGATGATCGTCGAGGATGTGCATTGGATCGATCCGTCGACGATGGACCTGTTAAACCTCATGCCCGAGCGCGTGCGCGGCGCGCCAGTGCTGATACTGCTCACCTACCGACCGGAGTTCGCTGCCCCCTGGGCTGGTCAAGAGCACGTCACCCCACTCAACCTGAATCGTTTGCCGCGTCGGCTCGGCCTGACCCTGGTGGAGAACGTCACCGGCGGCAAGGCGCTGCCGGAAGAAGTGCTGGATCAGATTCTCGCCAAGACCGACGGCGTGCCAATATTCGTGGAAGAACTCACCAAGAACATTTTGGAGTCGGGCTTCTTGCTAGAAACACCGGCTCGCTTTGAATTGACGGGGCCACTGCCAGCACTCGCGATCCCCTCCAGCCTACAAGATTCGCTCATGGCACGCCTCGACCGTCTGGCGTCCGCCAAGGAGATCGCGCAGATCGGCGCTTGTATCGGGCGGGAGTTGCTCGCCGCGGTGTCGCCGCTCGCGCCGACCGATCTCGAAGGCGGCCTGAAAAAACTCGTAGACAGCGGCTTAGTGCTGCGGCGTGGGACGCCCCCGCAAGTCACTTACAGCTTCAAACACGCGCTAGTGCAAGACGCCGCCTATGAGAGTTTGCTCCGGAGCCGCCGCCAAACCATACACGAACAGATTGCTCGGGCGCTACAAGCCCAGTTCACGGAACAAATAAACACTCAGCCCGAACTGCTGGCCTTGCATTTGACCAAAGCGGGATTGATTGACGAAGCAGTTCCCAACTGGTTAGCCGCAGCGCAACTGGCGGCTGCGGGTACTCGATATTCAGAGGCATTGAGTCATGTCGATTCCGGTCTCGCCATCGTAGCTCAGGTGACGAACGACTCACGAATCAACCTGGAGGTCTCGCTGCTCGTCACTGGCGCCTTCTGTCATTTCGCGGTGGCGGGCTACAGCTCCGAACCGGCGGCGCGTATGTTGGCGAGGGTCGAATCCGCACTCGATTTGGTCAAGGATCAGAATATTGCGGGAAGTGCTCGCGTCGCCATCGGCGTTTGCGCGTGGGTCAGGGCCGATTTTCAAAAGGCGGTCGCGACCTATGAGCGGCTCGCCGCGCTTGCCGATGAATCCGGCGACGTCGACAGGATGGTCTTTGCCTATCCGTGCCTGGGCTCATTGCTCATGCAGGTAACCCAATTCGCGCGCAGCCGTCGGCTGCTTGAGTTTGCGATCGAAAAGTACCAACGGCAGCGGCATTTTCAGTTCGTGTACGCCACGGGCCAGGACCTCAAGACCTCATCCTATGCTTGGATGGGCATGCTCTGTTTATACACAGGTCATGCCGACGATGCGCGCCGCTACACACAGATCGGCATCGCGCACTCTGAGGCGATCGCTCACCCGTTTAGCTTGTCGCTATCCCTCAGTATGGCGGGCCTCGTCTTGGCGGAAACGGGTGACTACGAAGACGCCATCGGTGTCTGTCGTCGGTGCATCGAATTGTGTGAAGCCCAAAGCTTGCCGTTTTGGATGGCCTATGCCATTTTTTGTGAGGGCGTCGCGCTGGTGCGCCAAGGTCACTACGATCGCGGGCGAGCCAGTATCGAGCGAGGCAGACAAATCCTGGCGGCAACCGGCTCGCGAAGTGCACACGGCTACATGGGTGCGTGGCAGGCGATCGCACTCGCGCACCAGGGGCGCTTTGACGAAGCCCGACGCGAGGCCGACTTCGGTGCACAGCGCTGCCGCGAAACCGGCGAGCTGATGCATTTGCCATGGGCGCTTCACGCGCGCGGTATCGCCGAACGACTCGATCCCAACGCGGTGGAGGGTGCCGCCGAGCATTGGTTCCATGCCGCCATCGCCGAGGCACGCTCGCACGGCAATCGGCTGATCGAACTACGCGCCGCAAACTCGCTGGCGGGTTTGTGGCAAGCGCAAGGCAAGCGCAACGAAGCGCGAGAACTATTGGCGCCGATATTCGGTTGGTTCACTGAAGGCTTCGACACGCAAGACTTGAAAGAGGCGAAAGCGCTGCTGGATGAATTGCAAGGATAGCGAATGAGACAAACTGATTCGCGTCGGCGGTTGCTATTCCGACGCAGGCGTGTGCATTGGCAGACTGCTGAAAAAGTTAATCTTTCATTCTGAGGAGCCCTTCGCTGCGCTCAAGGGTAAACGCAGCGACGAAGAATCTGCTTTTCTTCAAATCGTTAATATTTCGAACACAGCAGATTCTTCGCTATGCTCAGAATGACAATTCTACGTGGAAAGACACATTATGTTCCATTGATTGCAAAGCGCTTCACTCGCTTAGCCCAGCCCGATTCCGCGCGCCATCATTGCCGCGAGTATCGGCAGCAAGAATAGCAATCCTAATTGGATATGAATCAGCTTGCGCGTGGCCTGAATCGCGCTGGCGCTCGGCAAAGCGGCAGGATTCGCGCTCAATGCCATGCGCCATCGAATGTAATTCAGCGTCGGCGGAATATTTCGACAAGTCATTGCGAGGAGCGCAGCATCGAAGCAATCTCGTATTTCATGGAGGTCAAATACCAGATTGCTTCGTCGCGTTGCTCCTCGCAATGACGTTATTGGATTTAATCTATTAGCGATTGATAGACCAAATCACGCAGCAAAATCCGGTAGTGATTGCGGCGATTAATTTCTTGCGACATGTAGGTCACCGTCAATTGCTCCTTTGGGTCGATCCAAAAATACGTGCCGGCATAGCCGCCCCAAAAATAATCGCCGACCGAACCCGGCCATTCAGCAA
>JAYWDM010000359.1:0-4546 GCA_043779885.1 Betaproteobacteria bacterium
TTCATCCTGACGGTCGCTTTGCTGCACCTTGTCAACAGCGCCGAGATCCCGGTGACGTTCTGGAAATCCTATTCGGTGTACGCCGGGGTGCAGGACGCAATGGTGCAGTGGTGGTACGGGCACAACGCGGTCGGATTTTTTCTGACCGCCGGCTTTCTCGGCATCATGTATTACTTCATCCCGAAGCAGGCGCAGCGGCCGGTTTACTCCTACCGGCTTTCGGTCGTGCATTTCTGGGCGCTGATTTTCACCTATATGTGGGCGGGGCCGCATCACCTGCATTACACCGCGCTGCCGGACTGGGCGCAGTCGATCGGCATGCTGTTCTCGCTGATCCTGCTGGCGCCTTCGTGGGGCGGCATGATCAACGGCATCATGACGCTGTCGGGCGCGTGGCACAAGCTGCGCACCGATCCGATCCTGAAGTTCCTCGTGACTTCGCTGTCGTTCTACGGCATGTCGACGTTCGAGGGGCCGATGATGTCGATCAAGACCGTGAATGCGCTGTCGCATTACACCGACTGGACCATCGGGCACGTGCATTCGGGCGCGCTCGGCTGGGTGGCGATGGTGTCGATCGGCGCCATCTACTACCTGATTCCGCGCCTCTTCGGGCGCGCCGGGATGCATAGCGTCGCGCTCATCAATCTGCATTTCTGGGTATCGACGATCGGCGTCGTGCTTTATATCTCGGCGATGTGGATCGCCGGCGTGATGCAGGGCCTCATGTGGCGCGCAATCAATGCCGACGGCACGCTGACTTACAGCTTCGCCGAAGCGGTGAAGGCGACGTATCCGTACTACACCGTGCGCCTGCTCGGCGGCGTGATCTTCTTCGCCGGCATGCTGATCATGGTCTACAACGTGTGGAAAACCGTCGCCGGGAGCCGCGCGGTCGACGACGCGAAAATTCCCGCGGCCGCCATGGTGCACGCCTGAATCCGGAGACGTGAAATGAACAATCGACACGACGTCATAGAACAGAACGTGGGGCTGCTGATCGTCCTCATCATCCTGGTCGTTGCGGTGGGCGGTCTGGTGGAAATCGTGCCGCTGTATTTCCAGCGCTCGACGACCGAGCCGGTGGCGGGATTGAAGCCGCTTCCCGCGTTGCAGCTCGCCGGCCGCGATATTTACATACGCGAGGGCTGCAACACCTGCCACTCGCAGATGATCCGGCCGTTTCGCGCCGAGACCGAGCGCTATGGCCATTATTCGGTCGCCGGCGAATTCGTCTACGACCATCCGTTCCTGTGGGGCTCCAAGCGCACCGGCCCGGATCTCGCGCGCGTCGGCGGCCGCTATTCCGACGAATGGCACCGCATACACCTGAACAACCCGCGAGATCTCGTTCCCGAATCGAACATGCCGGCGTACGCGTGGCTCGCGCGCACCGCGGTCGATGCCGAGGTCCTGCCGGGGAAAATGCGCGCCTTGCGCAAAGTGGGCGTGCCGTACACCGACGAGGATGTCGCCGGCGCGGCCGCCGCCGGCAAGGGCAAAAACGAGCAGGATGCGGTGGTCGCATACCTGCAGGGACTGGGTCTCCTGTTGAGGAACGTGAGGTGAACGCGATGGACTACAGCATGCTCAGCAGCCTGATGACCGTGGTGATGCTCGTCGTGTTTCTCGGCATCGTCGCGTGGGCGTACAGCAGCAAGCGCAGCGCGGCCTTTGAAGAGGCGTCACGCGTGCCGCTCGAGGAGGATGCCGAACCCGGTGCGCGCAACGCCAGGGAGCCGCAATGAGCGATTTTTCAAGCGATTTCTGGGCGGTCTACATCGCGCTGATCACGGTGGTCAGCATCATCGCGTGCGCCGTACTGTTGTACGCCTACAGCACGCAGCGTGTGGCGGCGGGCGAAGAGGCGGGCACCACCGGGCACACCTGGGACGAGGACCTCAACGAGGGCAACAATCCCCTGCCGCGTTGGTGGATGTATCTGTTCTACATCACTATCTTTTTCTCGCTCGCCTATCTCGCGCTCTATCCCGGGCTCGGCAGCTATGCCGGCGCTCTGGGCTGGAGTTCGAAGAGCCAGTATGACGACGAGCAGAAGCAGGCGGCGGCGCAATTCGGGCCGATTTTCGACCAGTATGCGCGGCAGGACGTCCAAACGGTGGCGGCCGATCCGGCGGCGCGCGCGATCGGGCAGCGCCTGTTCCTTACGTATTGCGCGCAATGCCACGGTTCGGACGCGGGCGGCGGCCCCGGGTTTCCCAATTTGCGCGACAACGACTGGCTCTACGGCGGGGAACCCGCGACCATCAAAGCGTCGATCACCGGCGGGCGCAACGGCGTGATGCCGCCCATGGGCGCAGCGGTGGGCGGCGAGGAGGGCGTCAAAGACGTCGCGCACTATGTATTGAGTCTCGCCGGGCGCACGCACGACGAACTGCGCGCGGCGCGCGGCAAGAGCAAATTCAGCACCCTCTGCGCCGCCTGCCACGGCCCCGGCGGCAACGGCAATCATGCGTTGGGCGCGCCCAACCTGACCGACGATGTCTGGCTGCATGGCGGCTCGGAACGCGCG
Organism: Betaproteobacteria bacterium; assembly: GCA_043779885.1. Taxonomy (GTDB): domain Bacteria; phylum Pseudomonadota; class Gammaproteobacteria; order Burkholderiales; family SG8-41; genus PALSA-1004. Next base: position 2,534 of record JAYWDM010000359.1, read on the forward strand.
ATCATGGAGACCATCATGAAAGGCCGCGGCACCGCGCTGGCCGCCGGCGGTGTAAGCGTGATGCCGGCGCACAAGGGCGTGCTGGACGAGTCCAAGATTCACCTGCTGGCGGCTTACGTGTATTCGCTGTCGCAGCCGGCAACAAAGTAAACGTCGGGGCGCCGGCTTGAGTCAGCCACTTCCCAAGCTGGCGGCGGTCAATTCGCCGGTCGAAGTCGATCTGTACGAAGTGCGGCGCACGATCTATCCGCGCGCGGTGCACGGCTGGTTCGCGAGCTGGCGCGTCGCACTGGTGCTGCTGACCCAGCTCGTTTTCTACGGCACGGCATGGCTGACGTGGAACGGGCGGCAGGCCGTGCTGTTCGATCTCGCGGCGCGCAAACTCTATATCTTCGGTTTCGTGTTCTGGCCGCAGGACTTCATTTTTCTCACAATGCTGTTGATTATCTCGGCCTTGTCGCTGTTCCTGTTCACCGCGGTGGCCGGGCGCCTGTGGTGCGGCTACGCGTGTCCGCAGACCGTCTATACCGAAATCTTCATGTGGATCGAGCGCCGGATCGAAGGCGACCGCCTGGCGCGCATGAAGCTCGACCAGCAGGGATATTCCGTGCGGAAAGTCCTGTTGAAGGCGCAAAAGCATGGCGCATGGCTCGCGTTGTCCTTGTGGACCGGTTTTACCTTTGTCGGCTACTTCACGCCGATCCGGACGCTGGTTGCGGAAGTCGCGGGCGCGGGCCTCGGGCCGTGGGAGACGTTCTGGGTCCTGTTCTACGGTTTCGCAACCTACGGTAATGCCGGCTGGATGCGCGAGCAGGTATGCAAACACATGTGCCCGTACGCGCGTTTTCAAAGCGTGATGTTCGATTCCGACACGCTGGTCATTACTTACGATGACCAGCGTGGCGAGCCGCGCGGCGCGCGCAGCAAGTCCGCGGACCGAACGACGGCGGGACTGGGCGACTGCGTCGGCTGCGGCATCTGCGTGCAGGTGTGCCCGACCGGCATCGACATCCGCGACGGTTTGCAGTACGAGTGCATCGGTTGCGCCGCCTGCATCGACGGCTGCGACCGCGTGATGGACAAAATGGGTTACGCGCGCGGACTGATCCGCTACTCGACCGAAAATGCCGTGCACGGCAGCTACCGGGAGCGCGACATCCTGCGCCACGCGCTGCGCCCGCGCACGCTTGTTTACAGCGCGATCCTGCTATCGGTGGTCACCGCATTTGCCGGTTTGATCTATCTGCGCGTGCCGCTCAAGGTCGACGTGATCCGCGATCGCGCCACACTGGTGCGCGAAACAAATGAGGGATTGCTTGAAAACGTTTACCGGCTGCAGATCATGAACACCGCCGAGCAGCCGCGCAAAGTCGTCATTACAGCGGATGGTATCGAGGGGTTGCAGTTGATCGCGCCCCAGCCGGTCGACCTGCCGGCGGCAACCACGCTGATGGTGCCGGTCGCGCTGCGCGTCGATCCGGCAAAGACTTCCGCAGGTTCGCATCCGGTGCGCTTTCACATCGAGGACGGCGCGGATGCGTCGATCAAAGCCGACGAGAAGTCGGTGTTCTTTGTGCGCAAATGAAGAAAGATAAATGATGACGGCTCTGACGGACAACGTGCTGGCCAAACCCTGGTACCGCGAGCCCTGGCCGTGGTTGCTGATGACGGGACCGTGCCTGGTGATAATCGCGGGTTTTTATACCCTGTGGCTGGCGATCGCGTCGAATGACGGACTGGTCGCGGATGATTATTACAAGCGCGGACTTGCAATCAATCAGACCCTGTCGCGTGCGCTGCGCGCGGAGCAGTTGGGACTCGGTGCGCGGGTGACGCTGGACGCCGCCACGCGGCATGCGCGCGTGACGCTGACCGGCGCCGGCATTCTGCCCGATCAACTTCGATTGCGGCTCGTGCATCCGACGCGCGCCCTGGCCGACGAAGTGATCGAGTTGCGCGCGGTGACGCCCGGCGTTTATGCGGGAATGCTCGCGGCGGAGGTGGCGGGCAGGC
>JAYWDM010000360.1:0-12419 GCA_043779885.1 Betaproteobacteria bacterium
CCGCTGTAAAACCAGGTCTGACTCATGAGCTGCGCGAGCAGCCACAGAAACGCGAGGCTGGCGCCGAATATCCATGCGATGCGCTTGATCACGTGCTTCAGCTTGAAGTGGCCCAGTTCGTGAGCGAGTACCGCTTCGATCTCGCTGGGCGCCAGCCGCGTGAGCAGCGTGTCGAAAAACACGATGCGCTTGGATTTGCCGAAACCGGTGAAATACGCGTTACCGTGGCTCGAACGGCGCGAGCCGTCCATCACCATCAGGCCCTGCGCCTTGAAGCCGCAGCGTTCGAGCAGGCGTTCGATGCGCTCCTGCAGTTGCGGATCGGCGAGCGGCACGAACTTGTTGAAGAGCGGCGCAATCCATATCGGGTAAACCGTGAGGATGACCAGGTTGAATGCGACCCAGATCAACCAGGCATAGAGCCACCAGAATTCGCCGGCGCGTTCCATCACCCACAGTATGCAGGCGATGAGCGGAATGCCGAGCGCTGCCGCGAGCGCGGCATTTTTGAGCCCGTCAACGACGAACATGAGCGGCGTCATCTTGTTGAAGCCGAAGCGCTGTTCGATGCTGAACGTGCGGTATAAAGCGAATGGCAGGTCAAGCGCGGTCGAGATCGCGCCGAGCAGGATCAGCAGCGACACGCCGCGCGCAACGCCCGGCGCAAACCAGGCCGCGGTAACGTCGTGCAGCCATTGCAGGGCGCCGCCGAAAATCAGTATCAGGATCAGCGCGCATTCGAAAGCCGTGGTGAGCAGCGCGAGGCGCGTCTTCGCGCAGCTATAGTCCGCCGCGTGACGATGCGCGTCGAGACTGATGTCGCCCGCAAACTCGGCCGGCACCGCGCCGCGATGACTTTGGATATGGCCCACGTGGCGCAAACCCAGCCACAGGCGGGTGGCGGTGGCGAGCGCAAGGGCGACGATAAATACGAGAGTAAATGTGGACATGGAACGAGATTATCCTACCAACCGGTTATATGACAAAATATCGTTTCTTTTAGTTCAGTGGAACCTATGGCAGCCGACGCGAACAACCTGATCTGGGTCGACATCGAGATGAGCGGGCTCGACCCGGGGATCGAGAGGGTGCTGGAGTTGGCGATCGTCGTAACGGACACGAACCTCAACACCGTGGCCGAGGGACCGGTGCTGGTCGTGCATCAGAGCGACGCGGTGCTCGACGCGATGGATGCGTGGAACAAGAGCACCCACGCGAAGTCCGGCCTGATCGAGCGCGTCAAAGCGTCGGTATTGACCGAGGCCGATGCGGAAAACCGGCTGGTCGAGTTCCTGCAGCAGCACGTCCCCGCGGGGGTGTCCCCGCTGTGCGGCAACTCGGTGCATCAGGACCGCCGTTTCATGGTGCGTTACCTGCCGAAGCTCGAGGCCTATTTTCATTACCGCAACCTCGACGTGAGCACGTTGAAGGAACTGATGCGGCGCTGGAAACCGGCGCTCGCGGCGGGCATGACCAAGCACGGCAGGCACGAAGCGCTGGCCGACATCAACGAGTCGATCGAGGAACTCAAGTATTACCGCGAGCATTTCTTGAAGCTCTAAGGTCTTTGCGGCCAGGCTTTTCCCGTATGGAAGAAACTCCCAACCCGCACAGCGGCAGCGGCAAGACCATGCTTGTCATCGCGTGGCTGCTGATCATGGGCGGGGTCTACTGGTATTTCAACGGCTGGGAAGCGCGCGAAGCCAATCCCAACACCGCGCGCGTGCTCAATCAGCAGCAGGGCGATCTCACGCTCGAGCGGAACCGCGCCGGTCATTACGTTGCGGAGGGCGGGATCAACGGCCGGCGCGTTACGTTCCTGCTCGATACGGGTGCCACGTGGGTGGCAATGCCGCTCGCGCTGGGCCGCGAACTTGGCTTGAAGCGCGGCGCCGCGGTCACGCTGCAGACCGCGAACGGCGCCAGCGTGGGTTACCAGACGCGGCTCGACCGCGTGCAACTCGGTCCGCTCGAATTGCGCGACGTTGCCGCGGTCATGGCGGACGGGCTGGACGCGGATACCGTGCTGCTCGGCATGAGTTTTCTCAAACGGGTTGAGTTTACGCAACGCGACGGCAAGCTGATCCTGCGGCAGTAGCAGCCGGCATGGCGGGCCGAGCGAGCAGGAATTTACACGAAGCCCGGTACTCGTCGCGACTTGATCTGATGCCTGCATTCAACGTGGCGCAGGGTTCGCCGCGGGCGGTCCAAACACGGGATTCGCCGCTGCGGCCTGCATGATGACCGCCGCATCCTCCGTCAGCAGGAAGCCGGCGTCCATCAACTCGAAGGCGGCGCTGCGGACGCGGTTAACGTAATCGTCGCGATTGCGGTAGCGCTCGGCAATGGACGGGCGCGTATCCCTGGCCGCTTCACGCTGCGCCCTGGTTGCCGCGAACACCGTGAAGGAGCCGATCAGCGAGCAGTTGCGCGCCGCGGGCAGGTTCTGACCGCCGTGCGTGCCTAATGGCGCCGCCAGATCCGGCAGGCGCACCCCGCCCAAGGCGTTGCCGTCGGCATCGCGCTTCGGCACCTGGATCACGGCACCCGGAAGATGTGCCGGGGCGCGCAGCGCGGGCGGTTCGTTGCCCGCAGGCTCAAGCGGCATCAACTGGCTTACGGGGGGCTCGGCGTTGACTGCGACCCACGCATCGAGTTTCAGCAGCACCGCGCGCGACACCGGCGTCCAGTCGAGCCGGCTCGGCGGCAACATGCACTCCGGCGGCGCCTTTGGAACGCGCACGTGCGAGGCGCCGGCGATGTCGTACATGCGCACGTTCGCCGGGAGCGGCTGGTCAGCAGTGCCTGACGCGCCGGTGCGTCCCAGAGACGCGCGTATCGAGTAATAGTCGCTCACCGAACTTACCAGTATCATTTTCGGCGGCACCTCGCCGCGCGCCTCGACTCGCGCGATAATCGCGCCGATCGTCAGCGGGTCTTCGTTGACGCCGCGCAACTCGGGATCGGCAAAGTTCGGCGTGCCATTCGCGCTGGACTCAGGCCCGGCGCCGGTTTGCAGGATAGGCAGCAGTCCGGCGGCGGATACAAAAACATGCATACCGTCGAACACGCGCCTCCCGCCGGTCATGTTGAAGCCGTTTAACAGGAACGTTTTCAGAAAGCGGCCGGTCTGTGATTTTCCGCTCGCGATGACGCGATTCACGTTGCCCTTCAATGGATTTGGCGTTCCTGCCGCGTCGGCCGGCGCGTGCGCGAGGAAATCAGCCGCGTCGCGCATGATCGCGAAGCCCGCACCTTCGACGTAGCGCCGCTTGCCTTCCGCATCGACGAAAGACGGCAAATCAGCGCCCTGGCCGAGTTCCCAGTACACCTCGGCGATGCTGTAGCCGTGGTCCTGCAGGAAACCGGTCCCGTGCTCGAACGTTCCCGACAGGAACGGTTCGTCGCGCGGAGAATTGTAAAGCGCCTGCGCATAGGCCTTCCCGCGGTTGGGCACGTCGACCAGCAGCGTGCCGTTGCCGCGGCCCGTCCCACCCGGCAGGATGAGAACGATACGCGCCGAGTAGTCGACGCGGCCGCGCGCGTTGCGCTGTACTTTGTCGAGTCCCGGGATGGGTTCCTGCGGCGCGAGATCCCCATGGACCTTGCCCTGCCAGATGACGTAATCGCCGGTCCGGAACGTACCATAGGGCTGCCTGGAGGTGATTTCGAGGCGGGTGATCTCCGCGCTTGCCGCCCCCGCACCGGCAAGTAGCAGAGCGAGCAATGATGCGGCAATACCTGGCCGGCGATTCTGCATTGGAATTCCCCCTTGTTTGGCATCGAATCATACCGCTCGCGAAGCCGGCCGCTCGTCAGATCAGGCCGCGATTACGGCACCGCAGTCCCCGATCCTCGATCCCGTTCTCCTCACTCCAGCTTGATTTCACCGTCGAGCGCGAAGCTCAGGCCGATGTTGCCGATCGTCAGCTGCATGCGCGCCGGCATAATTTCGTTGCCTTTGAGCTTGCCGTCGGCGATTGCCTTGGCGACGGCGCGTTCGATCTCGGCCTGCGAGCGCACGCCGACCGTTTTCAGAAATCTGCGGATGCTCATGTTAAACGCTTCGTCATTCATGACCGATCTCCTTGCTGCCGGTTAGGCGCTCTTAGCTTTCGCGATTGGCTTTATAGAAGTTGATGAGCCCGTTGGTCGAGGCGTCGTACGCCGCCACCGGATCTTCATTTTCGAGCTCGGGCAGGAAGCGCGTGGCGAGACGCTTGCCGAGCTCGACGCCGGGCTGGTCGAATGCGTTCACGCCCCAAATCGTATTCTGGACGAATACCTTATGCTCGTACAGCGCAAGCAGCATCCCGAGGGTATGCGGCGTCAGCTTGTCGACGAGCAGCGAATTGCTCGGCCGATTGCCCGGAAATCCTTCCTGCGGCGCGCCATTCATCAGCGCCGCCGACTGCGCGAAACAATTGGCCAGCAGTATCGCATGCGGCGCGCGCGCGCTGTGATGCGGCTCGCACGCCGCGATGAAGTCGGTGGACACGAACCGCGTGCCCTGATGCAGCAACTGGAAAAACGAATGCTGCGCGTCGGTGCCGGGCGTGCCCCAGACGACCATCCCGGTGTCGTAATCCACTTCTTCACCGTCCCGCGTGACCCGTTTGCCGCTGGATTCCATATCGAGCTGCTGCAGGAAGGCGGGCAGCAGCGCGAGCGATTCGTCGTACGGCAGGACCGCGTGCGACGCGGCGCCGAAAAAATTGTTGTACCAGACGCCGAGCAGCGCGAGTATCACCGGCATGCTGCGCTCGAATGCCGCATCGCGGAAATGCGCGTCCATTTCGCGCGCACCCCGCAAGAAGTTTTCGAAGTTATCCATGCCCACCGCGAGCGCCAGCGGCAGGCCGACCGCGGACCACAGCGAGTAGCGGCCGCCGACCCAGTCCCAGAACGGAAATACGTGGGCTTCGGCAATGCCGAACTTGACCGCCAGCGGCGTGTTGGCCGTTACCGCGACAAGATGCCGGTCAACGGCGTCGCCCACCGTCTGCTTCAGCCAGTCGCGCACCAGGCGCGCGTCGGTCAGCGTTTCGATCGTCGTGAATGTTTTCGACGCGACTATGACCAGCGTTGTTGCGGCATCGAGCGGGGCGAGCGTACGCAGCAAAGCCGCATAATCCACGTTCGACACGAAATGCACGCGCGGGCCGCCGCCGGCATACGGCGCCAGCGCGCGCGTCGCGAGCGCCGGGCCCAGGTGCGAGCCGCCGATGCCCACGCTGATCACGTCCGTGAATTTTCCGCCGGCATGCCCGGTAGTGCGGCCGGCGCGCACGCCGTCGCTGAATTCGCGCATGCGCGCAAGCGTTGCCCGAACCTGCGCCAGCACGTCAACGCCGTCCACGGTCAGCGGGCGGTCGCCGCGCAAGGCGGTGTGCAGGACGGGCCGGTTTTCGCTGCTATTGATCTTCGCGCCGGTGAGCATGCGCTGTATTTCGTCGCCGACTCCGCGCTCGCGCGCGAGCGTCACGAGCAGCTTCATCGTCTCCGCATTGACCAGGTTCTTGGAGTAATCGAGCAGCAGACCGCCCTGCCGCAACGAGAAATTCCCGAAGCGCCGCGGATCGGCGGCAAACAATTGGGCGATATTGGCGCCGGCAATTGTCCGCTGGTGCGCCGTCAATGCCTGCCACGCGGGGGATTGAGTGAGGGTAGACATGCTGTTTCGAATATTGCTACCGCTGCGGTCGAATATGAGAGGCCGATTTTACTGGCTTTCGAGGCATGTGCCTAACTCGGCTAGAATGAATGGGCTGGCGACCACGCTGCGCGTGCCGGCGATCATCAAACTGGCGCATTGTCGCCAATTGCGTAAATCTCGATAGGCGGGCGATGGGCAGCGTATTAGTGGCACTGGGCAAGGCTTTCCGCAGCGTGCTGCATCCCAAAATGCTCGCGCTGACGATTTGGCCGATGCTGGTGGCGCTGCTGTTGTGGCTGGGCCTCGCCTGGCTGCACTGGGACACCTGGTCGCAATGGCTGAACGAGTTGATTGCGGGTTCGGTTGTCCGCGACTGGTTGCCGCAGCGCGGGTTCATAGACCTTGTGCGCTACTCGTCGCTGGTGCTGTTGTTCGCGCTGCTCGCGCCGATGATACTGATCACCGCGGTGCTGATCGCGGCGGTGATCGAAATGCCGCTGATCGTGAAATTCGTCGCCGCGCGCGATTTCCCCACGCTCGACAAGCGCCACGGCGGAACGGTCCTGGGCAGCACTGCCAATGCGCTGATCAGCGTGCTGGTGTTCGCCGGATTGTGGATCGTCACGTTGCCGCTGTGGCTGACGGGCGTGCTGGCGCTGGTGCTGCCGGTGGTGCTGTCGGCGTATTTGAATCAGCGCCTGTTCCGCTTCGACGCGTTGTCCGACCACGCGAGCGCCGAAGAGTATCGCGCAATACTCGAAGCCGGCTGGGGACGGATGTACGTGCTGGGGTTGCTGCTGGCCCTGTTGTACTACGTGCCGTTGCTTAACCTGCTGGTGCCGGTGTTGAGCGGGCTTGCCTTCACGCACTTCGGACTTGCAGAGCTGCAAAAATTGCGCCGCTCGTAAAAACCCGTCGCATGCCGGGTCGCCGCCGCGGTCGATTGGAGCATGGCGCCGGGTGCAGAGCGGCCGATTCACGGCGACGGGTGAATGGCGAGGCGGCGCGGTTGCCAGGACGCCGCTGTTAATGCATAAAGCATGATTCAACCAAGGGAGGCACCCGATGACCGATGAAGAACGCATCAAGCTGGGCAAGAAAATACGCCGCGAAGTGGTGGGCGCCGAATACGACGACCAGCTGCAGAATGCAGAGAGCGAGTTTTCGCAGCCGCTGCGCGACTGGACGACCGCCCACCTCTGGGGCGGGGCGTGGGCGGATGAAACCCTGCCGCGCAAGACGCGCAGCCTGCTCAATGTGGCGTTGACGACCGCGCTGCGCTGCGCGCACGAAACCAAGGTGCATATTCGCGGCGCGCTCAACAACGGCGCCACCCGGGAAGAGATACGCGCGGTCCTGATGCAGGTCATGCTGTACGGCGGCATACTCGCGGTGAGGGAGGCGGTAAGGGGCGCGAACCAGGTGTTCGCCGAAGAAGACGCGAAGAAAAAGCGCTAGCCCGCGCTGTGCATTGCAGGAGCGCATGCGCGGCGCCCCCGCGCGCTCAAACCATCGTGCGGAGTAGCGGTGCCTTGAAATCCGTTATCGCCGCTGTGACGTGCGTCGCGCTCGGCGGGTTCGCGTCGGGCGGCGCCGCGCAACGCTATCCGGGCAAACCCGTGCGGTTAATCGTCCCTTACGCGCCGGGCGGGGGTACCGATATCATCGCCCGCATCATCGGCCAGAAGCTGAGCGACGCGTGGGGCCTGCCGGTCGTGATCGATAACCGGCCGGGGGCGGGCAGCACGGTGGGCACCGCGCTGGCCGTCAGGGCGCCCGCCGACGGCTATACGCTGGTCATGAGCAGCATTTCGCTCGCGTTCGACACGACGATATACAAGGACCTGCCGTACGATGCGGTGCGCGATCTTGCGCCGGTCGGGCTGGTCGCTACGCAACCCAACATACTGGCGGTGCATCCGTCGCTGCCGGTGAAATCGGTGAGCGAGCTGCTGGCGCAGGCCAGGGCCAGACCGGGCGCGATCAACTACGCGTCGGCCGGCAACGGCAGCGGCCCGCACCTCGCAACCGAGCTGCTCAAAATGCTGGCGGGGATCAGCCTCACCCACATCACGTACAAAGGCACCGGCCCCGCGCTGAACGATCTGCTGGGCGGCCAGGTGCAGATGATGATTGCCGTGATGGCGTCGACGCTGCCGCACGTGGCGTCCGGAAAACTGCGCGGCCTGGCGGTGACCGGCGCCGCGCGCTCGCCCAGCGCGCCTGACATGCCGACCATCGCGGAATCCGGCGTGCCGAACTATGAGTTCAACACGTGGTACGGAATCCAGGTTCCCGCGGGGACGCCGCGTGCCGTCGTCGATCTGCTCAATGCCGAAGTGCTGCGCGCTTTGCAGGCGCCCGACGTGCGCGCGCGCTTCGCGGCCGGCGGCCTCGAGCCGCTCGCGAGCACGCCTGACGAGTTCGGCGCCATGGTGCGCGCCGAGATTGCGAAATGGCGCAGGGTCGCGGCGGCGATCGGCGCGGCGAAGTGATGCGCGGGACGGGACAGGCGGATGAGTGAAGGCGTGCAGGCAGCGCAGGTTGGCGGTGTCGCCGCGCTGAACCCGGTGCGTGACGCGGCGGCCGCCGATGCGGATTAATCTCGTCCTTGCGCTGGCGTTTTTCAACATGACGGGCACGCGCGCGTCGCGCGTGCTGGCGGTGCTCTACGCGCTGCAACTCGGCGCGCAGCCGTTCACGATCGGCGCGCTCGCAGCGACGTTCGCGCTTTTTCCGACGCTGTTGTCGTGGCCGGCGGGCAGGATCGCGGATCGCTACGGCGCGCGCTGGCCGCTGACGCTGGGTGCCTTGCTCAGCGCGTGCGGCATGCTGCTCCCGTATTTCGTGCCGGCGCTGTCCGCGGTATTCATCGCGGCGATCATGAACGGCATCGGCTCGACGTTTTACAGCATCGCAGTGCAGAACATCGTCGGCGCGTTGAGCACCACCGACAACCGCGCGCGCAATTACAGCAACTACGCAATGTCGATATCGGTGGCGGCCGCGGCGGGCCCGCTCCTCGCGGGGTTTTTGTTCGACGGCGTGGGGCCGGCGCCCGCGTTTCTTTACGTCGCCTTCTGCCTCATGGTGCCCGTCGGCATACTCGCGGTGTGGGGCGGCGTGCTGCCGCCCGGCGAGCGCAACACTGCGCCGGCGCTGAACGTGCGCAGCACGCTGACTAACCCTGGCGTGTGGCCGGTGCTGGCGGCAAGCAGTCTGGCGCAGAGCGGCCTCGACATTTTCCAGTTCTACGTTCCGGTCTACGGCGATGCGCACGGACTCTCGGCGTCCGCCATCGGCGTGGTCATCGCCATGTGCGCCGTGGGCGGATTCGCGGCGCGCATGATCCTGCCGCAACTGATCGCGTGGCTCAACGAGGAAAAAGTGCTCGCCTGTGCGCTGGTCCTGGGCGGGTTGAGCCTGTTCGTCGTGCCGTTCGTGACCACCGCGGCCGCGCTGTCGGTGATCGCGTTCTTTTTCGGTTTCGGCCTCAACGTCAGCCAGCCGATTTCGCTGATGATCATGTACGCGCGTTCGCCGGAAGGGCGTTCGGGCGAGGCGCTTGGCGTGCGGTTCGCGGCGGACAACGCCACCAAGCTGGTCGGCCCCGTGATCTTCGGCGCGATTGCCGCCGCGGTGGGCGTCGCCCCGTTGTTCTGGATCAATGCGCTGATGCTGGCGGGGGGCAGCCTGCTGATGCGTCCCGCGGCCGGCAAAAAAAATTCCGCTGAGTAGTCCCCGCGACTCGTTAGCCTCAGGCCCGCTTGCGGAAGCGGGGATCGGCGAGTGACGCGTAGGCGTTTGAGCATGCACCCTGGTTATAGAGCGAGCAAGAACGCCTGAAGCGTAGCGCCTGCCGCGGGTAGAATGCACGACACTGCATACACCGGAATATCCAGACCATGCCGACCGCCCGCGTAGCCCCCGACCTTGAAATGCACTACGAGATCGACGATTTTACCGACCCGTGGCGCGAGGCGGAGACGATATTGATGATCCACGGCAATGCCGAGCGCGGGCTGGCGTGGTACGGCTGGGTGCCGCATCTGGCGCGCGAGTTTCGCGTGGTGCGACCCGACACGCGCGGGTTCGGAGAGTCGACCGTCATGCCGCGTGATTTCAAGTGGACCATCGATCTCATCATCGACGATTACCTGAGCCTGATGAAGCAGCTCGGCAGCGGGCGTTTCCATCTGATCGCGGCGAAGCTGGGCGGCACGATCGCGCGCCGTTTCGCGGCGCGCTGTCCGGACAGGGTGCTGAGCCTGACGGTCGTCGGCACGCCGCCGCCGAAGTGGGACCGCATGGGCGCCAAAGCCGCGCACGCCACCGATGAGCTCGAGAAACTTGGCGTCGAAGAGTGGGCGCGCAAGAACATGGGCAAGCGCCTGGGCAGCGGATTTCCGGCGGCGGGCGTCGAGTGGTGGACGAAGATGATGGGCCGCACCGCGACGTCGACCATGGTCGGTTTTGGCGAGACCATGCCGTACGCCGACATCACGGACGATCTGCCGCGCATCAAATGCCCGACGCTGGTGATGACGACCGAAGCCAGCGCGCTGGGCTCGGTCGAGTCGACGCGCGCGTGGCAGGTGACGATACCGAACTCGGAGTTGCGCGTGCTGCCGGGGGATTCCTATCACGTCGCGGCGACCGACGCCGACCGCTGCGCGCAGGAAACGCGCGACTTTATTTTGCAACACCGCAAGCAGTAACGGGCGACGATAAACTTGTAGGATGGGTTGAGCGCAGCGATACCCATCAACAAAATGGCGTGGCAGATGATGGGTTTCGTCCCTCAACCCATCCTACGCGCTCAAGTCCTCCAATCAATAAATTTCGCAAACGCACACTACGACCATGCCATTCCTGCAACGACCCGGCCAGCCCGAACTGCATTACGAGCTGGACGACTACACGGACCCGTGGCGCAACGCACCGTACCTGGTCCTGCAGCACGGCTTCGGCCGCTCGGGGCGGTTCTGGTACCGCTGGGTGCCGTATCTCGCGCGCTTTTTCAGGGTGGTGCGGCCCGATATACGCGGGCTCGGGCAGTCGTCGGCGGACTTTGACCTGGAGCGCGGGTTTACGCTCGATGCGTGCATCGCCGATATCGTCGCGATCGTCGATCATCTCGGCGCGGACGCGGTGCATTTCTGCGGCGAATCGATGGGCGGCATTCTCGGCATGGTGCTCGCCGCGACCCATCCGGCGCGCGTGCGCACGCTCACGCTGGTGTCGAGCCCGGTATACATAGGCAGCGCAACGAAGGAAACCTACGCGCTCGGCCATGCATCCGAAGCCGAGGCGCAGCAGAAAATGGGCATGCAGGCGTGGGTCGCCGCCACCAACCGCACGACGCGCTTTCCGCCCGGGACCGATCCGGGCCTGCTTGCCTGGTACGAGCAGGAATTCGCGCGCAATCGCACCGACGTGCAGATGGCGATGTCGAAGCTGCTGCACGGCGCGAGTGCGGAGCCGTATCTGCCGCGCATCGAGGCGCCGGTGCTCGGGCTCTATCCGACTGCCGGCCCGATCACGAGCGCGGAACAGGAAGCGATGCTCACCGCCGGGATCCGCAACCTGCGCATGGTGCATCTGCCGTCGCGCTTCCACAAAGTGCAGCTGCTGTTCCCCGCCGCGTGCGCAAATCATCTGCTGCACTTCGCCGCGCAGCATGATGGCACGGTGTGCCGTGAGAATTAATCTCTCCTTCCTCTTGAAGGGGAGGATGAGATGTGCGTTTTTCGGCGGCTGCCTTTTATTCGCAATGGGCGCAGCCACGGCGCAGACTTATCCGCACAAGCCGGTCCGCATCATCGTGCCGTTTCCGCCCGGCGGGCCGAGCGACATGCAGGCGCGGCTCATCGGCATCAAGCTTACCGAGGCGTGGGGCCAGGCGTCGGTCATCGACAACCGCGCCGGGGCGGGCGGCATCATCGGCACCGAACTCGCGGCGCGCGCGGATCCCGACGGCCACACGCTGATCCTGATGTCGGCCAGCAATGTGGTGCAGCCGAGTCTCCATGCGCACCTGCCGTACGATCTGGTGCGCGATTTCGCGTTCATCACGCCGATCACGGCGGGGCCGGGCATCGTGGTCGTCAATGCGGCGATGCCGGTGCGCTCCGTCTCCGAGCTGATCGCCTACGCGCGCGCGCGTCCCGGCAAGTTGTCTTATGGGTCGGCCGGCAGCGGCGCGCCCAGCCATCTCGCGGTCGAGCTGCTGAAGGTCATGACGCGGATCGACGTGGTGCACGTTCCCTATAAGGGCATGGCGCCGGCGCTCACCGATTTGATCGGGGGCCAGTTGCAGCTCAGCATTCCCACCATCGCGGCCGGACTGCCGCTCACGCGGGCCGGCAAGCTGCGCGCGCTGGCGGTGACCGGCGCGCATCGCGCGCCCGCGGAGCCCGAATTGCCGACGGTCGCGGAGGCCGGTGTGCCGGGTTACCAGGCGTCGAACTGGTACGGATTCGCGGCCCCGGCGCAAACACCGCGCGCAATCGTGAACAAGCTCAATCAGGAGTTCGCCCGCATACTGGCGGCGCCGGAGGTGCGCGAAAAGCTGCTCGTCGTCGGCATGGAGCCGGCCACCACCACGCCGGCGCAGTTCGCGGATTTCATAAAGTCGGAAATGAGCAAGTGGGCGCGCGTGGTGAAGAGCGCGGGAATACGCGCGGATTGATCGCGGGGAAACCGCGGCGCACTCGCGGCGCCATCAGGCGTTGCCGTATTATTCCGGATCAACGCGGCGATG
>JAYWDM010000361.1:0-4540 GCA_043779885.1 Betaproteobacteria bacterium
TTGCCGATCGCCGTCGTCCCGCGCGGATCGGACGAACTCATGTCGATGACCAGCGTGCCCTTCGCCAGCGCTGCGGCCAGCTTGCCGTCAAACAGCACCTCGCGCACCGTCTTGTCGCTCGGCACCATGAAGATCACGGCCTCCGCGCCGCGGCCCGCATCCGCAAGCGTCGCTGCCGCTTTACCGCCGTGTTGCGTCACGAACGCCTGCGCAGTCTCAGTGCGCGCGTCGAACACCGTGACGTCGAAACCTTTTTTCACGAGATGCCCCGCCATCGGGTTACCCATGTTGCCGACGCCGATGAAAGTTATTTTCCTGATGGGATGCACTGCTGCGGACTCCGGTTTTTCAATGGATTGAGGCGGCATATTACCCCGTATCAACGGCGTCATCAGCGCCAATTACAACGTCGCTTGACGTCAGGGCTGCGGAAACAGTACCGGCAGCGCCGCATCCGCGGTGAACATGCAGCGCGCACTGTGGCCGCACCGCGGGATCAGCACGACCGTGGGCTGCGCGCCGTAATTCTGTCGGATGTAGTCCGTATACGCGCGGCCGCGCGCGACGCGGTTCGCACCCTGTGCCATCGCGGGGCACGAGGCATCAACGTTCGACAGCGGCAGCGTATCGAGTTCGCCGAGCATGTACGTGGCAGGCCGCGCGACGAGTTGTTTCTTGATCTGGTCGTCACTGAGCCTGTCGGCGTAGCCGCTGCGCTCCTGCAGACCATACGGCCAGCGGTCGTAGGTCGCGCAGTTTGCGCGGTCGCTGAACGGCTGCACGCCGCCGCCGGCGGCCGGACGGTTGGCGTCAAGGTAGGCGTACGACGAAGGGTCCGCCACGACGTCGAAGATTTATCTCCACGGCCCTTTTCCATTTTGCTGAATGGGTTGCCGCCTCAGCAGCCCTTGCGGTACGAGAATTTTTACTTGAGTCAATCTGCGCGCACCGCCTTCGTGCGTGTCCGCGTTGAGCGCGTCGTCAGGCGCGATGGCCGCTTCGCAAGCCAGTTACCGAGGGATGCATGGCTTTCGCCTGACGGCTTGCCGGCGAGCAATCCTGCGACGCTGATATCTTCGTCGAGATCCGTCCAGTGAACGCCGAGACCCCGGCCGATTAACCGCCAGCGCTTGCGCTCGGCCGGCGTTGCGTGCATTGGCCGCGGATACCACGAGAGCGGAACCGAAATAGATCTGCCATCGCTCAAGTCGACGCAAAGCGTATCGACCGAAACTGCTACGTTTTCGGCGAAGGGCGCTTCCATTTCAACGGCCGAAGTAGTCATTCCCGGCCTCCATAAGCTCGAGTCGGTTATCGCCTACCAGTCGTTCGATCCGCGTGAGTTCAACGCGAGAAAATCCGCCGCTGCCCTGCAGCCGAATTGGATCGAGCCAGAATTTGGCGATTCTATCATCGCGCTCGACGTGGACGTGTGTAGGTTCGGCACGGTCTCCTGCGTAGAAAAAGAAGCGATACGGACCAGATATTAGTACTGTCGGCGCGGGACGGGGCCCATCCTAAGTCATTCGCGCCTGAATTCTAAACGGTTGTGCGAGAGCGCGTTTGAAACAGCATGATACGCATGGTTCCCGCAGATCAATGCTGCCGCCGTAATTTATAGCGCTGAAACCAGTTCCCGCGTCAGTTCGGCCGCCGGGATCTCCCTGCATCCGCTGGCATTCTGGCCCGACCACAGCGGCGAGAAATCACCGCTGCCCTGGCTTTCGGCCCTGGCGCGCAACGGCGCGATGCCTGATGTGGCCAGCGGAAACTCGGGGGCGGCAGCGCTGATCGGTCCCAGCTCACGCATAACGCGGTTGACGATGCCGCGCGCGGGGCGGCCGGTGAAAAGATTGGTGAGCGCGGTGTGGCGCGCGGCATCGCTCTTGAGCGCTGCGCGATGGATTGCACTGATGGTGGCTTCGGGGCACAGCAGATAGGCCGTGCCGATCTGTACGCCCGCCGCGCCCAGCGCCATCGCCGCCGCCACGCCCTGCGCATCCGCGATGCCGCCGGCCGCCACGACCGGAACTTTGACCGTCCGCACGATCTGCGGCAACAACGCGAATGTGCCTGATTGCGCCGTCAGGTCGTCCGACAGAAAATTTCCGCGGTGTCCACCCGCCTCCAGCCCTTGCGCAATGATGGCGTCGACCCCTTGCGCCTCGAGCCAGCGCGCCTCGTCAACGGTGGTCGCCGAGCACAGTATCTTCGCGCCCCAACTGCGCACGCACGCGAGCAATTGCGCCGATGGCAGGCCAAAATGAAAACTCACGACGGCGGGCTTGAAATCGCTCAACACGTCGGCAGCCTCGGCGCTGAACGGATTGCGCCCGGGCCCCGCCGGAATGGCGCCCGCATCGATGCCGAACTCCTGGTAGTAGGGCGCGAGCGCCATCCGCCAGCCCGCTTCACGGTCCGCGCTGGGAGTCGGCGGCACGTGGCAAAAAAAATTCACGTTAACGGGCCGGGCGGTTTCACGCTTGATCTTCGTTAACTCGCCGCGCATGGCGTCGGCATTCAGCATCGCACAGGGCAAGGAACCCAGCCCGCCGGCGCTGGAAACGGCGATCGCCAGCGCGCTACCCTGCGCCCCCGCCATCGGCGCCTGGATGAGCGGCAGTTCGATGCCCAACAGTGTTTGCAGTTTGTCCATTCGATCTCCCGTTTTTTCAATTACGCGACCGCGGTGTTTTGCCATCGCGCCGCATCACGCGCCGGGCCGCGGGACCTGTGAATCAGGTTTCTGCACGATTAACGCATAGCGCGGCCACGACCGCAGGTAGGTATGCTCGAGCAGCGCCAGCACTATCGTGCCCGCCATTGCGGCGCCGAGCGCAAACAGCACGAGGCTCTGGCTCTGGCCCTGGAACCAATAGGTGGATGCGCCGAACAGGACGATCGTCCCGAAAATCATCAGTATGATGATCGACTCGACCCGGTGAACGTTAAGACGGATCTTGCTCTTGCAATGAGTGCAGTCGATTTCCATGCGGGCCACCACGGCGTGGCTCAGTTTGCGCCTGGCCAGGCTCCCCTTGCAGACCGGGCACCGGTAGTCCATTCAAAGTCCTGACTTGTAGTCGGTTGTCAAAAAAGGCCGCGGAGACTTCGTTCCGCGGCCAATCCCGATTATCCCTGTCACTTGAATTATTTCTTCGGCTCGAAACCCGGATCGTAATGCGCGCCCGCCATGGTGCCGTCCGCCGCCATGCCGTGTATGCCATGCGACAGGTCCTTGACGGTGAAAAATACGACGTCTTCGTCGTGTGTTGCCACCGTCGAGTGCACCGTGTTCGCGGGAAAATACAGCAGCGTGCCCGGTCCGCACAACTGCTCGGGCTGATCGGCGATCTTTACGCGCAACGTGCCCTGCACGATGTAATTCCACTGCTCGTTCGGATGCGTATGCGGGCGCGCGCCCGAGCCCTTGGTCTTGGTGATCAACCCGACCTGCATGCGCTCGCCTTCGATCACCGGCCCGAATGCGCTCGAATAGCCGCGGCCGGCGTCCATGCCGGCCATTTTGGTCAACGCGAAAATGAAATTCCCGTTGCCGGCCTTTACCGCGCCTTCGTTCTTCGTGTTGTCTTTCGCTTCCTGTACTGCGCTCATAAAATTCCTTTCGTTATATCGTCCCGAGCGTTACGCGCTGCTCTTACCGCTTACCGCCTTACCGCCGTTTACGCTGCCACGTCCGCTTTAAGACCGGCTTTTTCGATGCCCGCGGCGCAGCACGCTTCGTCTTCGTCGCCAGTGCCGCCGCTCGCGCCCGCGGCGCCGAGAATGTTGCCCTGCGCGTCCTTGATCAGCGCAGCCCCTGTCTGCGGCAGGAACTTGCCGTGCGCCGTCGATGCGAGCGAAAGGAAAAAATTGGGGTTGTCTTTCGCGCGCTTGCCGAGCGCGCGGCTGGAGCAGCCCATGGCGACCGCGCCCCACGCCTTGCCGAGCGCAACGTCCATGCGGAACATGCTTGCGTTGTCTTCGCGTTGCGCGGAAACGATGTTGCCTGCGGCGTCGAGCACGACGACCGCGAGCGGCTTGATTTTCATTTCGTGCGCCTTCGCGATCGCGCCTTCGATGATGGTGTTCGCCTGCTTGAGAGTAAGACCGGACATGATGTTCTCCGTGAGAGGGCTGTGTGATGGACCGGCAGGTGCGCAGATGCGCATATGAAAAACGGCACCGGACTATACAAGCCCGCCGCCCGCACTGTCAATTTGGCGCCCGACGGGTAGAATGCGGAAAAAACTATCGCCTGAAAGATCTGCCATGACCAGCGAACTGCATTTCCTGACCATCGCCGAAGCGGCCGAACTCATACGCGCGCGCAAGCTCTCTCCGCTCGAATATACCGAAGCGTTGTTGCTGCGTATCGACGCATTGGAACCGCAGTTAGATGCGTTCATCACGCGCACTACCGAGCTTGCGCGCAAAGCGGCGCGCGCGGCGGAAACCGAAATCGCGGCCGGCCGTTACCGCGGGCCGCTGCACGGCATGCCGTTTGCGCTGAAGGATATCTACAACACCCGGGGCATCC
>JAYWDM010000362.1:0-4537 GCA_043779885.1 Betaproteobacteria bacterium
AAGGCATTTGTCGTCGGCGTGGATCGCGAAGCCTGCGCGCACTATAAGGAAGCGCTCGACAAATACCTGCCCGCCGACTGGTCGGAAGTCGTTTACACCGGCAACAACAATGATTCCGCTTTGCTCAAACGCTTTCACCACGACGAGAAGAAGGAAAAGGACATCCGCAAGCAGTTCGCCAAGCATGGCACGCTGCCCAAAATCCTGCTCGTGACCGAGAAGCTGCTGACCGGCTATGACGCGCCGGTGCTCTATGCCATGTATCTCGACAAGCCCATGCGCGATCACACGCTGCTGCAGGCGATCGCGCGCGTCAACCGGCCATACGAGAACGAAGCGCTGCAGATGGTAAAGCCGCACGGTTTCGTACTTGATTTCGTGGGCATCTTTGACAAGCTGGAAAAGGCGCTGGCGTTCGACAGCGACGAGGTCAACGCCATCGTCAAAGATATCGCACTGCTGAAGACACTGTTCAAGTCGAAGATGGAATTGCAGGCGCCGCAATACCTGGCGCTCATCAAGCGCGGTTTTATCGACAAGGACGTGGACAACCTGATCGGGCATTTCCGCGACGCGGAGCGCCGGAAAGGCTTTTTCAAGGAATACAAGGAAATCGAGATGCTCTATGAGATCATCTCGCCCGATGCTTTTCTGCGGCCATTCATCGACGACTACACCACGCTGTCGGCCATCTACGGGGTAGTCGCGCGTGCATATACCAAGCGCATCTATGTGGACCGCGAATTCCAGAAGAAAACCAACGAGCTGGTGCAGTCCAAGATCGACGTTTCGGCCATCACGCCGGTCAGCACTTTCATTGAGATCGACGAGCACACCATCGCGCGTATCAAGGAAAACGCGGAGGGCGATAACACCAAGGTCATTAACTTAATCAAGAGCATTGAGAATTATGCCGACGAAAACAGCGACGACCCGCTGCTGATCAGCATGGCCGACCGCGCGCAACAGGTGCAGTCGCGCTACGAGTCTCGGCAGGAGAGCACGCAGGAAGCTTTGGACGAGCTGCTTGCGCTGGTGGAGAAGAATGAAAAGCGCAAGCGCGAGCAGGCCGAAAAAGGTTTCGATGGTCTTACTTACTTTGTTTATCGCACCTTGCTTGACGCCAAGCTCGCCAATGCAGAAGCGGCGGCGAAGAAAATCAAGGCCGCCTTCGTTGCGCATCCGAACTGGACCGCGAGCGAGGCCGAGTTGCGCGAAGTGCGCAAGCAAGTGACTTTTGCAATCGCTGCCGAGATCGACGATCTCGAACAAGTGGCGGCGCTGGTCGCGCAGTTATTTGACTTGTTGAGTAAGGCCTACAAGCTCGACCAATGAAACGATGGCAGGACAAGGCTGAGTTCAAATGCCGCATTCATCATTGGGCGGATACGCTGAGCGTGCGTGTTCGCATGGTGACCGTACGCCCGATGCGCACCAAGTGGGCATCGTGCTCAACCGCGGGGAACTTACACTTCAACTCGGAATTGCTCGGGCTCGACCGAAAACTCGGGGAGTACGTGATCGTTCACGAATTGTTGCACTTTTCGGTTCCGAACCACGGGAAATTATGGAAGAGCCTGATGCGCGCGCATCTCGGCAACTACGAGTTACTGCATGATCGATTGAAAAGTGTCGGCGTGAGTCTGTCCACGCAAGATACGCGCAGGAAGCCGTGAGTCCGGTAGGGCGGGCAACTTGTTGCCCGCGCGAAAAACTGCCGAAAGTTTTTTGCGCCAGTAGCATGATGTGCGGAAATTCTCGCCGCGTGGGCAACACGTTGCCCACCCTACCTGCCTGCAAACGTGCGCGCTGATTTTTATTCAATTCGGCCGCGTGAATTCCAGGATGTTGAATCCCGGCCCGCGGTCAACGAGATAGATGATCCCGCGCTTGTCTACATCCACGTCGTTGGTCTGCGGGCCGGCCTGGCCCGTTGCAGGCTCCGGAATGTAGTGCCCGACTTCCTGCGGCGCCGTCGGATCGGCGACGTCGACGATGCGCAGGCCACCCGCGAACCACGTGCAGTAGACGAGCGTGTCGCCGTCCATGCGTTCGTGGAACTGGTGCGCGCCAAAGCGTCCGGGTGTCGCGCGACTCCACGGCGAGTCGAGTTCGCTGACCTCGAAAATCGACAGCGGCTGGATGTTCGCCGGGTCGCTTACGTCGAACACCCACAGGCAGCCGTGCGGTCGGCCGCGGCGGCGCGCCATTTCCTCGCCGTCGTGCGCGTGGTCTTCCTCGTCGATCGCGAGCGCGATCTGCCTGCCGGCGACGGGGAACGGCACGCCCATGAACGTATGCGATGGCTCGGGAAACGGCGGATGGTAGTTGTACGCGCCGATGGTGCGCGGCTTGCTGATGTCGGACACATCGATGATGCGGACACCGCCATGCCAGCAGCCGGCCCACAGCCGGTCGCCGAAGCGCAGCGCGTGGTGCAGCCGGTGCTGGCGGCCGGACCAGGTCGGCGTTTCGCCGCCGGCGAGATGCTGGCCGGGCAGCCACCAGCGCGAGACCTCCGCCGGTTTGGCCGGATTGCGGATGTCGTAGATCACCAGGATATTGCCTTTGTAGCCGGGCATCTCGGTCGAGATGTAGGCGTAGTTCGCGTCCATGTCGAAACGGTGCACGCCGATGCCGTGTGTTTTGTGGAAAGCGATGAGCTTCGGCTTCGCGCGGTCGGCGACGTCGTAGAGCTTGAACCCGCCTTTGTCGTAAGGGTTGTTGCCGGCGGCTTCCACCGCGGCCATGTCCGCTTCGCGCACGCCCAGCTTCGCCGCGAGCTCCGCGTGCGTCGGCGCGCGCCCGAGTGCAGCGGTGAGTTCCGCGCGCAGCCTGGGCAGCTCGTCCGCCTTGCGGCCGATCGGCGTCATGTTGCGCTCGCTGTTGACGATCATGAGGTCGCCGATCACACGCGCCTTGTGGCTGTGCGACGTCGGGTCTTCGAGATTGATCTGCGACACGACGCGCGGCTGGCGCGGGTCGGCGACGTCAACGATGGTGGTGCCGAGTCCCGCCTTGTTGGGCAGGTGGCCGATGTAGGCGTAATGGCCGTCGACGTAGACCTGGCCGGCGCCCGGCAGATCGAGATGGGCGAGGCGTTTGACGTTACGCGCGAGTTGCGGGTCGTGCGGGGTTGCTGGCATCAGGTTTTTCTCCGCTGGTCATGAGGGCGGTCAATTTTACCGCACCCGCAAAAACAGCAGATTGACGGGTTAAAGCAGCGCTATTTCATCGATCACGGCGATGCGGCCGGGCGTAAAGTTGCACCGTATTCCCGCGTTGCGATATCGGTAACAACTCTGCTCAGAGCGGGACATGGCCGGCGGCTGAGCGGGTGGACAGGAAGCCATGTATTCCTGTTCTTTCCCCTTGAGTTCGAGGAGGAAACGTGGATCTGCCTGCATGGTATTTCAATGCGAGTTTCGCGGTGCTGGTTGTCATCGCGATCCTGTCCAGCGAATTCGATTGAGTCGTTCTGCCGGCAGCCTGGGCATTGCCCGCCGCGTCGCAATCGACGCTTTGCCCTGCGCCCTATTCCGGACGCGCGCCGGAGTCCCTGATGACCTTCGCCCATTTTGCAATCTCGCGGTGCACCGCGACAGCGAACTGCTCAGGCGACATCGTTACGGGCTCCGCGCCCAGTGCAGCGAGTCGCTGCCGCGCATCCGCGGTCGAAAAAATCTGCGCCAGCGTCAGATTGAGCTTGCCGACGATGGGCTTTGCCGTCTGCACCGGCGCGAACACGCCGTACCAGGTGAGGACCTCGTAGCCGGGAATTTCTTCGCTCACCGTCGGAATGTCCGGCAATATCGGCACGCGCTTTGCGCTTGAAACCGCCAGCGGCCTGAGCCGGCCGGACTTCACGTGCGGGAGCGTCGACGACACGCCGGTAAACATCATCTGCACCTGGCCCCCGACCAGATCGGTTAAGGCGGGACCCGCGCCCTTATAGGGCACGTGCACAATGTGGATGGCGGTCATGCTCTTGAACAACTCGCAGGCGAGATGCGCGGTCGATCCGCTGCCGGAGGACGCGAAATTGATGGCGCCCGGCTTCGCTTTGGCCAACGCCACAAGTTCTTTGACCGAATTCGCGGCCAGCGACGGGTGGGTCACCAATATCAGCGGGCTCGACGCCACCATGCCGATCGGTGCGAGGTCCTTCACGGCGTCGACCGGCAGCCTGGGGTAAAGGCTGGGGTTGATCGCGTTGGTGCCGTTGGCGCCCATCAGTAACGTGTAGCCGTCGGGCGCGGATTTGGCGACGATTTCGACGGCGATGTTGCCGCCGCCGCCGGCGCGGTTGTCGACGATGACCTGCTGTGCAAGCGCATCGGTCAGTTTTTGCGCGACGATGCGGCCGACGATGTCGACCGGGCCGCCCGGCGAATAGGGCACGATGAGCCGGATCGGTTTCGCGGGATAGTCCTGCGCGTGCGCCAGCGCAACAAGGGCGACCAGAGCGATGATGAGGGCGGGTTGCATGAGGTTCAATCCGAATTGTCGATATGTTTGTACCAGCGGTACATGGCGC
>JAYWDM010000363.1:0-4536 GCA_043779885.1 Betaproteobacteria bacterium
CTGTTCCAGAGCGGCGTCCTTGCCGACGATTCCGCTCGACTTCAATTTGCCGAGCACGGTTGCGTAGAGCAGGTCGCTGTGTTCGCAGTCATGCTGAAGCGCGACTACCAGCAATTTTTTTCTGTGGTCGAGTGCGGCCGCTTCCCGCGTGAAGCGGGTAACGTCGTGCACATATTTGATCAGGTTGTCCGCGACAAATATGCCCTCGTAGACTTGCGTCGGTGTAGCGTCGCGGATCAACAGGTGTATCTGGGGTCTGCGATGCACTTCCTTCGCAACTTCAATTTTACCCGACCCGGTGGTGAGATTCCTGAGGCGCGCGCCGTGCGTAATGAAAATGCAGTCGGTGCTCAATTCCCCCCGGCTGGTCCCGATCAGCACGTGTCCGGCCTGCCGGTCGAAGTGCAGTCGCTCAATGCTGGTGTCAAGGAGCATGTCGAGCGGCGCTTTGCGCGCAAGTGTCTCGACATGCCGCATCATGTCGGGTGTTCCGCCCGCGAAATAGTGTGACTTGCCTTCGCGCGTCGTTGCCTCCCGCAGCGCGCGCACCAGCATCCCGGCTTTCCGGAACATCCCGCGTTGGCTGTCGGGCGTGCCGGCACCGGCCTCCCGCATGCGTGCCGCGATCAGGCTGAGCGGGTTGTCATAGCGGATTCGGCGCAGCCCGAGCACGGGTGCGGGAAAGATGCGGAACTTCCTGGGCGACTCAATGACGTTCCACCCCAGCACCGAGCGCATGAACTCGATGCCTGCACGGTCATAGATAAAATAGTGGATGGCGTTCTCCACGTCATGCAACCCGAATAGTTCCAGCGACACCCACACACCGCCAATGCGCGGCTGATCGTCAACCATCAATATCCGTTTCCCCTGGCGATGCTGGTAGATCGCTTCCAGCAGGCTGATCGTGCTGGTGCCGATGAACGCGCAGTCATAGCGTTCGGCGTACTGGCGGCCATTAATCAGGGGCATGACGTTCCGTCAGGTGAATAGCGGGTAACCTTGCGAACAGCTCGCAGGCGGTCATGGTTGCCAGACAATCACGGACAGAGGCAGCAGAGGATTGCCGCCCATGACGTTGCGGCGAACGGCAAGGATGCGGGCGCTGCCGCCGCGGGCCGCCGTTTCGAGCAGGCTCACCAGGTTGCGGTTGTAGTCGTTGCGCAGGATGTAACTGCGGCACATCAGCTCGTGCAGGGAGTCAGGGTTCTTGTGCTCCAGGCAGGGTTCAAAATGCACCACGACCCGTGGCTTGAGATCAGCAATGAATTTAACGAATTTCGCCGCCAGTTCCGGCACGTAATGCACCGCGAAGGAAGTGAACACGATCGCGTCCGGCGGTATATTGGTCGATTCCAGCGTGCCCTCGCGAAAGTCGCAGGCGCTCACGTGTATCTGCCTGCCGGCGCGTGCGGCCAGCAACTCGATCAGCGCCCGGCCGTTCGCGGTCAGCTCTGCTGCGTGCAGGGGTATCTGTGTAAATGGCGGCATCGCGCCCAGACGCAGTATTTTGGAGCCGAAGCCCGCGCCCAGTTCGACCAGGGCGGAGGCGTCGTTCGCGAACGCGCCGAGCACCTCGACGAAGAGTTCCAGGTGTCGTTCCAGAACGTGCCTGAAAGGAGCGAGCAGCAGCCGCCCGGCATCATAAAAAGGGACGACCGTCTCCGGATTGATCTCCCAGGCCTCCGCGGCCTGCAGGTCAAATCCCGGATCACGCCGCGCCTGGCCGAGCAGTTCGCCCCACTTGTCGCGGTCAAACTCCCGCAGCACTTCGTGTTGCGTTTTGAGGCGGACCGGCTCGTGTTCGATCGCCAGCAAGCGGCCCGGCCACTCGCTGTAGCGCGGCAGTTCATCCAGCGAAATTTCCGGATAGGTGCGCAATTGCGCCGCGCTCATGCCAGCAATTCCCAGGACACCGGCGTGCCCCTGGCGACGTCGCGGCGCACGCGTTTGCCCAGCAGTTCGTCGTAATGCTTGGGCGGCAGGCCCAGGCCGGGGCGCACCGCGCGCAGATTTTTCGCGGTGAAACAGTCGCCGGCTTGCATATCTTCGGCGACATAGAGCGAGCGCCGGAATTGTAGAGAGGATTTTTCGTGGCCGGTGGGGCCGTAACTGATCCGGCCGAGCGAACGCCACGCGCGCTCCGTCTCATGCACCAGCATCTGCAGTTCGTGAGGCTCCAGCGAAAATGCCGCATCCACGCCACCCTCGGCGCGCGACAACGTAAAATGTTTCTCGATGACGCTCGCGCCGAGCGCAACGCTTGCCACGGCCGCGCCGATGCCAAGCGTATGGTCGGACAAGCCGATTTCACAGCCGTGGCGCGCGCGCATGTCGGGGATAGTGCGCAGGTTGGAATCGTCCGGATCGGCCGGATAGGTGCTGGTGCACTTGAGCAGCACCAGTTGGTCGCAGCCGGCCGCGCGCGCGGCAGCCACGCATTCATCCTGTTCTTCGGCGCTCGCCATGCCCGTCGAGATGATCATCGGTTTGCCGGTAGCGGCAATTTTGCGGATCAGCGGCAGATCCGTGTTTTCGAACGAAGCGACTTTGTAGCAGGGCACGCCGAGGGACTCCAGAAAATCCACGGCGCTGGCGTCAAACGGGCTGCTGAATCCGAGCATGCCCAGCGCCCGGCAACGCGCGAAGATCGGGCGATGCCATTCCCACGGCGTATGCGCCTCCTGGTAGAGTTTATACAGAGACTTTCCGCTCCACAGGCTTGCGGGGTCGCGTATCGAGAATTCGCCGTGATCGAGATCCAGCGTCATCGTGTCGGCGGTATAGGTTTGCAGTTTGAGCGCATGCGCTCCCGCGGCGGCAGCGGCTTCGACAATCGCGAGCGCCCTCTCGAGCGACTGATTATGGTTGCCGGACATTTCAGCAATGATGAGCGGAGGCTGATCCTGGCCGATGGCCCGAGAGCCGATGCGAAATGCGCGCTGGACAGTAATTGACATGGGGTTCATCCGAGCTGCTTGATGTATACGTCGGCCTGCCGCCGGTATCCCGCCTGCAAAAATGCAGCTATGGACGCACGATTGGCAGCCAGGATTTCGGCGCGCACCGCGCTCACGTCCTGCCGATGGTTGCGCAACCACTCGTGTCCGGATTGCAACAGGCGAGAACCATAGCCGCGGCCGTACTGACCGGGAACCAGATAAACCGAAACCGTGCAGTCCGCAGCCTGACAATCATAGCGCAGTACTCCGATCGGCAGTCCATCGCGCTCGCCAACCAGCAGGATCCGGTCGGGGTTGTTCAAGGTGCTGTGAAACCACTTCGCATGCGCGTCCGGCAAAATAGCGCCGGAATTGCGGGAATGGCGGAGCGTCTGCTCCGCGTTGCGCCATTGATATATGGACTCGCAATCCCCGGTTCGCGCCGGACGCAGGGTTATGGGCACCGTATCGAACGTGCGCATCACCCGACACGCACCATTGCCATCGGTTAACTCCATGCACGCATCCGACAAGGCGCGCATGCGTGCGGGGTCAAGCATGAGTTCCGCGATCGCGGCTGCGATCATTTCAATGGTGACCGTTTCGCTGTTTCCAAGATAAATTGCAAGTCCGTTATCGGACATCGCCCGTGCCGGCGACTCCTGGTTCATGGCGTGCGATATCAGTATCGATGGCAGTCCGACGGCGCAGCGCTCCCACGTGGTTGCCCCGACGGCGCCAATGGCGAGATCGGCATTGCCCATGAGTTCAGCGACATTGCCGGGATTGATGCGTATGCAAACCCCGGACATGTTTGCGGACAAGGCGCGGATGCTGCCGATATGTGGACACGTGGGCCCCAGAATGATGTCGACGGCAATACCGGAACTGCCGATCGCCCGAATCGCATGCAGCGCTTTTGAGGTCTCGTTACTGGCGTCGATGCCGCCGAAAAATACGAGCACTTTGCGGACCGACCCGTCGCGGGTTCGTTGGGTGGCGCGCGCCGCGCTGAATTGCGGTCTCAGCAGCGCATAGCGCGGCCCCAATAAACGCAGACATCGGGATGGAATCAGGGTGTCATAGCGTTCGTCCAGGCTTTGATGAAGGTTTTGATCGAGCAGAACGTCGCAGTCATGGCTGCGATCGGCGAGATCATCGATCGCCATGATACGGCGTGCCAGCGGGCGCAGCGCGGATTCCCATCGCGCGTCGATCGCATAGTGGTCGACCACGAGCCAATCCACAGGTTCAGGCTGTGACGAGATGGCCGCGGCGGTTTGAGCTGCGTCATCTTGCCAGTCGGCGCCGAGCCAGTCTGCATGGGCGATACCGCACGACTTGTTGTGCGTGGACGTCATCGTGGATTGCGGTGCTGCCGGCAGGTGATGAACGCCTATGCCCGGGTGGGCGCCAATTAAATCGGACAAATTTCCCGGATGTTCCCGGCATACGAAATGTATCTTCGCGCCTGCCGCCTTCAGTTCCTGCGCGAGCGTAAGGCAGCGCATGACGTGCCCGCTGCCTATGACGGTGGAGGAATCGGTGCGAAAAGCTACGCGCATGAGCTAGCGCAAGCGAAACAGCGGAACCA
>JAYWDM010000364.1:0-12365 GCA_043779885.1 Betaproteobacteria bacterium
TATTACCTGCAATCGGTCGAAGGGCAGTTAAGCCTCCTGCACAAGCGCCAGCCGATCGCGCAGGTGCTGGCCGATCCGGCGACACCACCGGCGCTGAAAACCCGGCTCGGGCGCGTAGCGGCGATCCGCGACTTCGCGAGCCGCGAATTGACGCTGCCCGATAACCAAAGCTACCGCAGCTATGCCGATTTGCAGCGCCCCTTCGTGGTCTGGAACGTATTCGCGACCGCCGAGTTTTCGATCAGGCCGGAGCAATGGTGTTTCCTGGTTGCGGGCTGTGTCGGTTACCGCGGCTATTTCTCGCAGGCCAGCGCGCAGGCGTTCGCGCAGGAGCTGCGCGAGGGCGGGCTCGACGTGTTCGTGGGCGGCGTGCCCGCGTACTCGACTCTCGGCTGGTTCGACGATCCGGTGCTCAACACGTTCGTCAATTATCCCGAATACGAGCTTGCGCGGCTCATTTTCCACGAACTCGCGCACCAGGTGGTTTACGTCAAGGGCGACAGCGAGTTCAACGAGTCATTCGCGGCCGCGGTCGAATATGAGGGGGTGCAGCGCTGGATTGCGCGCGGCGGCGACGAACGGATGCGCGCGGATTTCGAGCGCTCGCAACAGCGGCGCACGCAATTTGCCGCGCTGGTGCTCAAATACCGCGACGAGCTTGGCGCGCTATACGAGATGCCGCTGGCGCCTGCCGCCGTGCGCAGCCGCAAGGCCGGCCTCTTTGCCGCGCTGACGCAGGATTACCAGCGGCTCAGGATCGAGTGGGGCGGATTTGCCGGCTATGACCGTTTTTTCACCGCGCCGAACAACGCGGCGCTCGCCTCCGTTGCGCTCTACAACGCGCTCGTGCCGCAGTTCCAGAAATTACTGGCGCATCACAAACATGATTTACCCGCATTTTATTCCGCAGTCAAAGCGCTCGCCGCGCTCGGCGCCGATGAGCGTGCGCTGCGCCTGGGAGGCATGGCGGCGGCGGAGATGAAGCCGTTATAATTGCCCCTGTCCACCGTCGCGCGTCTGCATGCAACGAAGCAACGCGATTCCGTGTAACCCGCTATTTCAGCCAGCCACCGCCTATGGACTTTTACGACCACGAATTGAACGAGCCTTTCGGCATGCGCGTACTCGGCGCGATCGTCGCGGTGCTCGTCGTCGGCACCCTGTGTTTTGTGCTGCCGGCATGGGTGCAGATCCAGTTCTACGTGCCGCTGTTGTGGTCGACGTTCAGCGTCGGCAACGTGCATGACGCCGCACATGTCGTGTGGCAGTTGTGGTGGATAGGGGCCTTGGTCGCGGCAACGGGCGCGGGCTTTGCCGTGGGCGCCGGCCGCACGGTCGAACTGCTGGGCTATTTATGGCTCACCGCGACACCGCCTGACCGCCGGCTGACGCGGCGGTTATGGGGCATTATCGGCGCGATGGCCGCGGTGACGTATGTGCTGGTCGGTATTATCGCGCGCTAGCGGCGCGCTCGCGAGTTTTGTGCTTGCGGTGCCGCCGAACGGTACCACGGGCCGCAGCACGCGTAGCGCGGATGAATGAAATGAAATCCGGGGACGAATGGCACTTACTTAAGCGCTTGCCCCCACCCCAGACCCCCCGCGCATTTCATGCGCAGGGGAGGGAGTCCAAGTGCGGCGCTTGGTTCCACGGTCCCGTCCCCTGCGACTGCGGGGGAAAGACAGGATGGGGGCAAGAATGCGCGGGGAGAGTTCGCGAGCATCCCTTAAAAGTGCCATTCAATCCGGGGACAGATTATTACGGGTGAGGGAACCCGGAATGCGCTGCGCTCTTTCCGGGCTACGTTCTGGATTCCGGCGGCTGCCGGCATGACGAATTCGAACTTGTGTAGCGTTTTGCAGATGCGTCAGCGTCACGCCGAGGCAACGGCGTGCCCCGGCCGGCGCGCGTTTCAACGTATCGCGACCGGCGCGACCGTCGAACCCGTGGCGCCCTGAATTTTGAGCGGCTGCACCACAAGTGCGAACTCGTGGATGCCCTTGGCCGCGAGTTCGTCGAGTTTCAGGTTCTCCAGCAGGTGGATCCCGTTCACCACGAGCGCGAGCTGGTGCAGCGGCAGCGAAATCTGCGCGTCGGGATTCGGCGAGACTTCCACCGGCCCGTTGTCCGAGCCCAACAGGATCGGGTCCTGCCTCACCAGCCATTCGGCCGCAGCCACGCCGATGCCCGGGTTGCCCTTCATGTAACGCGCGTTCTCCTTGCCCCACAGCCGGCCCCAGCCGGTGTTGATGAGCACCGCGTCGCCGGGACGCAAAGTCAGGTTTTGCTTTTGCAGCGCCTGTTGCAGGTCCTGCACTGTGATCTCGTAAGTGTCGGGCAGCGTGTCCACGCCTTTCAGGCGGGCAACGTCGATCAGCACGCCGCGCGCCATGAGCGTGCCGACTTTTTCAACGCCGAGTTTGGTAAATCCGGTGCGCGACTCGATTTCGCCGAGCTTGAAGCAGTTATACAGGCTGTCGCCGTGGGTCTGATGCGCAAAGCCGTCGAACTGCGTGCCGACCTGGCCGAGTTCGGTGGTAACCAGCTCTTCATTGCTGCCGCGCTGGTTCGACTGCGGATTCATGAACGTGCGCTTGGTATGCACATTGAACTGGCGGGTAGCCTGGATCGGCATGCCCGCCCTGAGCACGTGACCCAGTTCGATCACCTCTCCGGTGCGGATCAGGCGCGCCGCGTTGAGCACCGACGCCGGCTTCATGTGATTGGCCGAGCCCCGCTCGTCGCCCGCACCCCACTTGGAGGGGCAGCGTTCGCTCGCGGCGGGCGGCTTCCAGGTCTGCGCGCCAGCAATGGATGACGCGAGCAACAAGACGGCTGCTGAAGCGGCGAATGCGGTTGCGGTGGCTCTCATGGTTTCCTCCGTTGAAGTGGCGTGTTGCGAAAAATTTGGCGATTCCGTCCCGCGCTCTCCCGCGAAGCGACGCCGGGCCCATCATGCGGACGGAGCAAGTCGATGTCAATTGGTGGCCGAAGAATGCGCTGCCGTGCAGTACAATCCGGCCCTTCCATGGCCCGACCCCACGCCGATCCGCAACGCCGGCTCGCCAACCTGCCGCGCCCGACCTATCCCGACGAACTGCCGGTGGTGGCGCGGCGCGCCGAGATCGCACGCGCGATCGAGGCGAATCAGGTTGTCATCGTGTGCGGCGAAACGGGCTCGGGCAAGACCACGCAGCTGCCGAAAATTTGCCTCGACATCAAGCGCGGCGTCCATGGCCTGATCGGCCACACCCAGCCGCGCCGCATCGCCGCGCGCACCGTCGCGTCCCGCATCGCGCAGGAACTCAATAGTCCGCTCGGCCACGCGGTCGGCTACAAGATCCGTTTTTCCGACCGCGTGTCCGCGGACACCTACGTCAAGCTCATGACCGACGGCATCCTGCTCGCCGAAACGCAGGGCGACCGCCTGTTGAAAGCGTACGACACGCTGATCATCGACGAGGCGCACGAGCGCAGTCTGAACATCGACTTTCTGCTCGGCTATCTGAAGCAGATCCTGCCGCAGCGGCCCGATCTGAAAATCATCGTCACTTCGGCGACCATAGACGCCGGGCGGTTCGCGCGGCACTTCGCGCAGGGCGACCAGGCAGCGCCGGTGATCGAAGTGTCGGGGCGCATGTATCCGGTGGAAATGCGCTACCGGCCGCTCAAATCGAAAGACGAGGACCAGGAAGAGCAGGACATGGAGGAGGCGATCGTCGATGCCGTGGACGATCTGGCGCGCAGCGGCCCCGGCGATGTACTCGTGTTTCTGCCGGGTGAGCGCGAGATTCGCGAGACGGCCGAGCTCTTGCGCAAGCACCATCCCAAGGGCGCGGAGATCCTGCCGCTGTATGCGCGCCTGTCGTTCGAGGAGCAGGACCGCGTGTTCAAACCGCACGGCGCGCGCCGCATCGTGCTCGCGACCAACGTGGCGGAGACTTCGCTTACGGTGCCGGGAATACGCTACGTGATCGACACCGGGCTCGCGCGCGTCAACCGCTACAGCTATCGCAACAAGGTCGAGCAACTGCAGGTCGAGAAGATTTCGCGCGCTTCGGCCAATCAGCGCGCCGGCCGCTGCGGGCGGGTCGCGGCGGGAATTTGCGTGCGGCTGTATGCCGAGGATGACTACGCCGCGCGCGCCGAATTCACCGATCCGGAAGTGCTGCGCACTTCACTCGCCGCGGTGATACTGCGCATGAAATCGCTGCGGATAGGCGAGGTCGAACGCTTCCCGTTCCTCGAAGCGCCAGGCTCGCGCATGATCGCCGACGGCTACCTGCTGCTCGCGGAACTGGGCGCGGTGGATGAAGACAATGCGCTGACCGAAACCGGCTGGCAGCTCGCGAAGTTCCCGATCGATCCGCGCATTGCGCGCATGGTCCTCGCGGCGAAGCAGCAAAACTGCCTCGCGGAAATCCTGATCATCGCGTCCGCGCTGTCGGTGCAGGACCCGCGCGAGCGCCCGTTCGAGCGCGCGGACGCGGCCGACAAGGCGCACGAACGCTTCGCCGACGAACGCTCGGATTTTCTGGCCTACCTCAAACTGTGGGAGTTTTTCGGCGAGGCGGTGAAACACAAAAAGTCGAACCGCAGGCTGATCGACGAGCTGCATGCGTCGTTTCTCTCGCACCGGCGGTTGAGGGAATGGCGCGACATCCACGGCCAGTTGCACGCGCTGGTCGGTGAATTGAAAATGAACCTCAACGGGACACCGGCCACGTACGAGCAGATCCATCGCGCGCTGCTCGCGGGCCTGCTCGGCAATATCGGCTTCAAGCACGAAGAGGGCGACGAATACCTCGGCGCGCGCGGCATAAAATTCGCGATTTTCCCGGGCTCGGTGCTGCGCAAGGCGAAGCCCAAATGGGTGGTGGCCGCCGAAGTCACCGAAACGACACGACTCTATGCGCGTTGTGTCGCAAAGATAGAGCCCGAGTGGCTCGAGACCCTGTCCGGCCACCTCATCAAGCGTCACTACTTCGATCCGCATTGGGAAAAGGAGCGCGCCATGGTGACGGCCTTCGAGCGCGTCACGCTCTACGG
The DNA here is from genome assembly GCA_043779885.1 of Betaproteobacteria bacterium. Taxonomy (GTDB): domain Bacteria; phylum Pseudomonadota; class Gammaproteobacteria; order Burkholderiales; family SG8-41; genus PALSA-1004. The sequence goes on from JAYWDM010000364.1 coordinate 5,050, forward strand.
CCTGACCATAGTCGCCAAGCGGCGCGTGCATTACGGTCCGCTCAATCCGCCGGAAGCTCGCGGGATTTTCATCCGGCAGGGCCTTGCCGCCGGCAACTATGAAACGCGCGCGCCGTTCTTTGCGCACAACCAGCGGCTGGTAAAGGAAGTGCAGGAACTCGAGCACAAGGCGCGCCGCCGTGACGTGCTGGTCGACGAAGAGACAATCTGCCGGTTTTATGACGCGCTGGTGCCGCCGGACGTCTACAACGGCGCGGCGTTCGAGAAATGGCGGGAAGATGCCGAACGCGCCAACCTGAAGCTCCTGTTCATGACGCGCGAATACCTGATGCGCCAGAACGCGGCGGGCGTCACGGCAGAGCAATTTCCGGAGCAACTGACGGTGGACGGCATCCCGTTGAAATTGCGCTATCGCTTCGAGCCGGCCCATCCGCTCGACGGCGTGACGGTCACGCTGCCGCTCGCGCTTTTGAACCAGCTCGACGGCGCGTACTTCGAGTGGCTGGTGCCCGGGCTCATTCGCGAAAAAGTCGCCGCGTACTTCAAAGCTCTGCCCAAAGCGGTACGCAAGCAGTTGCTGCCGCTGCAGGACCAGGTGACGCGATTTCTTGAAGAGCAGGATGAAGGAGGCAGGATTCAGGATTCAGGATCGAGGATTGAGCCAACCGAAAACTCCTTCCCCCTCCGACGGGGAAAGGCCGGGATGGGGGTGAACGACGGGATGGGGGTGAGCGACGGCGGCAGCGCCTCGCTGTTGGAAGCGCTGGCGCGCTACGTCAAGATGCGCAGCGGCGAAATAATTTCCGCCGACATCTGGGACGACACGGACATTCCCCTCCACCTCAGGATGAACTATCGCGTCATCGACGATGCAGGTCGTGAACTCGCGACGGGGCGCGACCTTGCAGTGCTCAAGGTCCAGCTCGGCCAGGCGGCGCAGCTCACGTTCGCCAGGGCCGAGCCCGGCATCGAACGCGCGGGCCTGACGGCGTGGGATTGCGGCGACGTGCCTGCGCAGATTTCATTCGAGCGCGCCGGCCGCAAGCTCACGGGTTACCCGGCGCTGGCGGATGAGGGCGAGAGCGCGGCCATCCGCCTGTTCGATACCCGCGACGCCGCGGACGCCGCCATGCGCGCGGGCGTGTGCCGGCTGCTGCGCCTCGAACTCAAGGAGCAGATGAAGCAGCTCGACAAGACGCTGCCGGGCCTGACGCAGGCGGTCATGCAGTTGCGCGGCATCGCGAACGCCGACGATCTGAAGGCGGATTTGGTCACCGCAATCTGCGACCGCGCGTTCATCGGCGACGACGAACTGCCGCGCAGTGAGTCCGCATACGCGGCACAAAAGCAGCGCGCCCGCACCCGTCTGCCGGCGGTGCGCGATGCCGCGTGCCGCATGTTTGCCGCAATTGCCGGGGAACATCACCGCGCGGGCCTGCGGCTGGGCAGCGTTCCATCGGCTCTCAACCGCGTTGCGGCGGATATACGGTCGCAACTCCAGCGACTCGTGTACAAGGGTTACTTCAGCGCGACTCCGTGGGAGCAGCTCCAGCATCTGCCGCGGTATCTGCAAGCGATGTCGATACGTCTCGACAAAGTCCCGGGCAATCCGGAGCGCGACGGGAAACACGCGGCGAGTGTTGCGGAGCTATGGAAGCTTTATCAGGAACGCAGTGACAAATTGCGCAAAGCGGGAACCGTCGAACCGGCCCTCGAGGATTTTCGCTGGCAGATCGAGGAGCTGCGCGTGTCGCTGTTCGCGCAGGAATTGCGCACGCCTTTGCCGGTTTCCGTCAAGCGTCTCCAGAAGTTGTGGGACGCGCTGACGCGCTGAGCTGCGGTATGATGCTTGCGATCGCGCAGCATTCAATTTTCCGATTTTTTCGCGGCGGAAACAGATTAGCAGTTTGTTGAAAATCGGCAAAGACTGTCATTGCGAGGAGCCAATGGCGACGAAGCAATCCCGTAACTCGTTGATTGCGCAAAATACGAGATTGCCGCGCTGACCGCCACGCTACGCTCGCGGCTGACGGCTCACCGCAATGACAGCATGGTGCATTTTTCAACATACTGTTAGCGCGCGAATCGGAACGACGGCACGGCCCGGGAGTTGTCATTGCGAGGAGGCATCGCCGACGCGGCAATCCCGATGCGCCGATGGCAATATTTGAAGGGGGAACTACCGATGGGGGTTACCGAGCAGCTCGCGCGATTCGCAGTGGATATTCCCGGCAGCAGCATACCGGCGGCGGCGGTGGCGTCAGCGAAGCTGAGATTTCTCGATACGATCGCGGTGATGGTCGCCGGTTCGCGTCATCCGTCCGCGCTGATTTCGCTTGAAGTGGCGCGCCAGATGGGCGGCAATCCCGTGGCGGGCGTCGTCGGGCACAAGGACCGCACGTCGTCGCCGCTGGCGGGACACCTCAACGCCGTATCCGCGCACGCGCTCGAGTATGACGACTACACCAAGAGCGTGACCCATGCGAGCGTATGCATGGTGCCCGGCGCACTGGCGATGGCTGAACAGCTGGACCTGCCGGGCGCGCGCATGCTGGAGGCGTTCATCGTGGGCTTCGAGATCGAATCCCGCGTGGCCAAGGGCCTGCGCCCGTACCTGATCGACCGTGGCTGGCATCCGAACGGCATACTGGGCGCGATGGGGGTTGCCGCGGCGGGTGCGCGCATGATGCAGTTCGATCAGATGCAACTGCGCATGGCCTTCGGCCTTGCCGCGTCGCAGGGTTCGGGCGTGCGCAAAAACGTGGGTTCGATGTGCAAGGCGTTTCACGTCGGCCACGGCGTGCGCTGCGGGCTTTTTGCGGTGCTGCTGGCGGCGGCGGGTTTCAAGGTGGACCCGGACATTATCGAGGGCGTCGATGACAACGGCGTGAATGGCCACGAGCGCTTCGGCATGGCGGACACGTTCAACGGCATCGGCAACTACCGCCTGGAGAAAATGGTCGAGGCGCTCGGCGAACACTGGGAGCTGGCGGAAAACACGACGCTGGTGCGCATGCATCCCGGATCCACCGCGCCGGGCGCGGCCATCGACGCCATGATAGATCTCGCCATTGCCAACGATGTCAAACCCGGACAAGTCGACGTTATCGAGCTCGAATGCACGCCGCAGGCGCGCACGATCGCGCCGTATGCCACCGCCAATGATTCGCACAAGGCGCGTTTCTGCCTGCCTTACAGCATGGCGGTCGCGCTGATCGAACGGCGTGCCGGCATCGCCGAATACACGGACGAGCGCGTCAACCGGCAGGACGTGCAAACGCTGATGCAGCGCGTGAAAGTGATCGAACCCGCGGACCTCATGAAACATCGCGGCCAATGGGGAGAGAGCGGCGTCAATTGGGGCGAGATGCGGCTCACGGTGCGCCTGCAGGACGGACGCGCGCTGAAGACTCAGCGCTCGCACGCGCGCGGCTGGTCCGAGGAGCCCGCGACGTGGGACGACCTCAAGGGAAAATACGCGGAGTGCGCAGCGGGCATACTGTCGCCATCGCAGGTGAATGAAAGCGTCGCGATGATCCGCGAACTGGACACGTTGCCGAAAGTGACGCAACTGATGGCCGTTTTGCAGGCATGAGCGGCCCCGTGATCGGGTATCACGCGCGCGACTACGCGGCTTGCAAAAGGAATTCGGCGTTTACGGATGCAACCAGGAACCTGGCTCCGCGATCACTCCGGCTTCACTCCGGCGATCTTCACGATGCCGGCGAACTTGCCGATCGCGCGCTCGAAAAAAACCGCCGCGTCCGCCGGTGAACTGCCGACCGCGTCGATGCCCTCGCGGGCCATGAACGCCTTCACGTCAGGGTGCTGCAGGCTCTTGCTTACCTCTGAGTTCAGCCGTGCAATGATCGTGCCGGGCGTTCCCGCCGGCGCAAACAGCAGGAACCATTGGTCGACGTCGATCCCCGGGTAGATCGAATCGAGGGTCGGCAGATCGGGTAATGCGGATGACCGGCGCAGCGTCGACACCGCAAGCGGGCGCAACTTGCCCGCGCGCAGCAGCGGCCCCACGCTGTTCACGCCGGGGAACGCAACCTCGACCTCGCCGCCGAGCAACGCATTCATTGCCGGGGCCGCGCCTTTGTACGGGATGTGCGTGAGCGCCGCGCCCGCCACGTGCGCGAACATGACGCCCGCGAGGTGGCTCGATGTACCGGAGCCGTTCGACGCGAAATTGAGCCCGCCGCGGGTGCGCTTCGACAGCGCGACCACTTCCTGCGCGCTGCGCACCGGCACCGAGGGATGAACCGTCAGCACGCTCGAGGTGGCGCCCAACTGCGTGATCGCGAGCAGGTCTTTGCGGGCGTCGACGGCAAGCCGGGGATAAAGCGTCGCGTTGATGGCGACCGCCGTCGTCGTGAACATCAGCGTGTGGCCGTCAGGCGCACTCTTCGCCACCAGCTCGGTGCCGATGTTGCCGCCCGCTCCCGCCCGATTGTCCACGATGACCGACTGCCCGAGCGCCTCCTGCAGGCGCTGGCCCACGACACGCGTAAACACGTCAGTGCCGCCTCCCGGCGGGAACGGAACGACGATGCGTATGGCGCGGGTCGGGTAGTCCTGGGCCTGTGCGATGACGCCGCCGGCCGACGCCGCCATTGCGAGCATCAAATGGATGGACAGGTTGCGGTTGCGCATGCGGCGGGACGTGTCAGGTGCGTCGATGCCGTAGTCTAACTCTGTCACGCCATCGGCGCTTCGACTACAGGGGACATGGTGCGCCCGCGTCCACCCATGTCCTGAATGCCGCGACGGTTTGCGCGCGCGTGGCGGGAGGCAAAGTACGTTCGCCGCCGGGCGCCCAGCCCCACGCGACCTGCCGGTTGTCCCGGATGTGCGCGAGCATGGCGGCGAGATCCTTGCCGCCCGTTGCACGGCGGTCCTTGATCGACATGCAGAGGTCGCGCGGGCTCAGGCCGATGAATACCATTTTCGTTGCGGGCGGCGGCAGATGCCAGTCCGGCGAACCCGGCGGCGCGTTGGGGCCGTAGCTGACGGGCAGATTCTGGTCGAGGTGGCACGACGGGCATTCGCTCGCGACGGCGCCGTGGCCGGTGGGTCCGCGCACCACGAACTGGTTATGCTCGACGCTCTCGTCGCCCTGCAACGGCGTGTCGCCGGGTATATGGCAATTCCGGCAGCGCGGATGCTGCAGCACCGAGCGCACGACTTCGAATGCGCGCAGCGCGCTGTCTGGCGGCCGCGACGATTGCGCGATCGCATCCGCATCGAACAACGCTCCCAAAGCGAGCACCGCAGCGAGCGCCGTGCGCATGGACAGGGCTGCAGTGCCCGGGTGAGTCGGTTGCATTAAATTCTCCTGGTTAGTCATGGTGACGAAGGAAGGCGGGGGGAAGAATAAATGATGAATGTTGAAGTGTAACGCGAACGACCAGCGGCCGGCTGGCGCTCCGGGATTAATGCTAAGCTTTCGAAAAAGGAGTATTCGTATGACGCAACTCGTGTTTCTCCACGGTCCGGGCGCGGGCGCCTGCGCCGATGCGTATTACTATCAACGCCGGCATTTCCCGGACAGCGTGGCGCCAACGTTGCCCGGGCACCTCGAGGGCACGCGGTGCCCGGACGTTGCGCGCTACACGGAGTGGGTGCGCGGATGGCTGTGGGCGCAGGGCCTGAACAAGGAACTCGTGCTTGTCGGCTACACGCTGGGCGCGTCGATCGCGCTCCAGTATGGTCTCGACTATCCGGAAGAAGTGAAGGGGCTCGTGCTGATGACCGTCGCGGCGCGGCCCAAGGTGCGCGCGCCGGGCACGTACGAAATGCGGCTGCGTGCCGTGGAAGACCCGAAGGTGTATGCGGAGTGGCTGGCGTATCAGATGCGCACGATGAAGTTCGTCGATCCGGGCCTGCGGGAGAAGTTGATGGAGCGGCACCGGCAGGTGGGCCCGATGTCGCAATACCACGACCTCATGACGATAGACGCGTTCGACGTGCGCGACCGCATCGCGTCGCTCAAACCGAAACTCCTTCTGTTGCGCGGCCTTGACGACCCCGGCAATCCGCCGGAGTATGAAAAAGAGATACACGAGGCGGTGCCGGGCTCAAATTACGTAAAGCTCTCCGGCGTGGGGCATTTCCCGCCGACGGAGAATCCCGAGAAGGTCAACGGGCTGATTGAGGAATTCGTAAAAGGCTTGTGAGAGAGCGTGCGGACGTGAGCGAGCCCCATCCCCATCCCGGCCTTCCCCTTGAAAGGGAAGGCGAGAATGGCGCAAGAGCGTATAAACGTTCGGGCTGATTGAGGAATTCGTAAAAGGCTTGTGAGAGAGCGTGCGGACGTGAGCGACGATCCGCGGAATGCGCTGCGCTCCTTCCGGGCTACGAAAGTGTGCGCATGCTGCCGGCGAGTTGATGTCAGGCCGCGAGCGCTTACGCCAGCATGCGCGGCTCCTGCTGCTGCCAGCCCGGTTCCATGATCGTCGAGCGCCAGTTCGTGCGGCGCTCGTTCACCGGATAATCGCCGGTCGCGCAGTGGATGGCGCAGCGATTGTCCCACAGAACCACGTCGCCGGGCCGCCACTGGTGGCGGTAATCGCCGTCGGCGCTGCCGGTGCGCCGCGCCAGATCCCCGATGAGGGCGTCGCTCTCCTCTTGGTCCACGCCAAGCACGCTCATGATCTGCCCGTCGTTGAAGTACAGCGTCTTGCGGCCGGTCTCGGGATGAAACTGCACCAGCGAGTGCACCGCCGCGGGACGGCCGCGCTCGGCATCTTCAATCCGTTCCTGCTGGCGCTTCAGGCGTCCGCCGTAGACATAGGTCGCGGACAAGCCTTCGATTTTGTTCTTGAGCTCAGCGGGCAGCGCATCGTACGCGGCGTACGAGTTCGCGAACAGCGTGTCGCCGCCCGTGCTGGGCACGTTCACCGCGTACATGCCGGTCGCCTTGGCCGTGACGTAGTCGTAGCTCGTGTCGGTGTGCCACACCGCGCCGATCTTCACAAGCAGCGGGGCGGTCTGGTCTTCCTCGCCCCTGCGGGTATCGAGGATGCGGTTGTCCATCAGCATCAGATGCGGGTAGCGCGGATGCTGCGCCTTTTTCGTGATGTGCACTTTGAGTTCGCCGAAGCGCGCGCTGAAATCGAGAAACTCCTGCTCGGTCAACTGCTGGCCGCGGACCACGATGACGATGTGATCGAGGAAAGCCCGGTAGATCGCGTTGAAGGCCGCGGCGTCAAGGCTGCGCACGTCCACGCCAAGGATTTCCGCGCCGATCTTTGGTGACACCCGACGGACTTCGACCATGATTTCTCCTCGTTCAGATGCTGTGCGCTTCG
>JAYWDM010000365.1:0-4517 GCA_043779885.1 Betaproteobacteria bacterium
GCGTCGCGCGTCTGGGTTGAATGCTGGGTGGCGGCCGGCCATTTCCCGAGCGCGTAGAGGCTGCGGTTGTCGAGTTCGCGCTGGTGCTGGAACGCGTGCCGCGTGACCCACAGCATGGAGCTGTTGAAGTACGGATCGCAATCGGAGCCGATCGATGGCACGCCGCCCAACTTCGCCATGCGGCCGAGCATCGCCGGCTGCTCGTAGTTCATCATCTCGGTCAGACACGTCGCGGTGATCGTGCAGCCGGCGTCGAGCACGATCTTCAGTTCATTCTCATCGAAGCAGTTGCCGTGCGCGATGTTGTGATCCGGGCCGAGCAGGCCTTCCCTGGCCAGCCGCGGGTAGCCGTCCTCGACGACGCGCTTGCCCTTGCGACCATAGGAGTGCGCGGAGTTGATGAGCCCGTACTCACGCGCGAGCCGGATATCGTGCACCGCCACGTCGTATTCGCCCCAGTCGGGGCCGAGTATCGCCATCGCGAGCGACAGGAGACCGTCGTCCGCGGCAAACCGGCCCGTGCGCAGGCGGTGAATTTCGTCGCGCGGAAACGGAATTTTGTAATAAGGTGTCGCCGCCTGCGTGATCGGCGGCTTGACGGTGCCGCGTGCGAACACCGCGCGGATGCCGGACGCGGCGAGTCCGTCGATCGCCGCATCGGTCATCTCGGCGTCTTTCACGATATGGCACCAGTCCATGATCGTCGTCGTGCCGTGGTGCATCTGGTTGAGCGAACCCATCAGGTTGGCGAGATAGACGTCGCGCGCGGTGTAGCGCGTGGCCATGCCCTGATGCATGTTGGCATGATAATCGCGGCTGCCGACCCAGTTGCCGCCGATGCCGCGCAGGGCAAACTCCCAGGTGTGGATATGGGCGTTGATCATGCCCGGAATCACGATGTGGCCGCGCCCGTCGACGATGGTCGCGTGATCGGCGGCGATATTGCGGGCGACTTCAATTATCCTGCCGTCGTCGATCAGAATGTCGCCGCTGTCCATATCGCCGATTGTCGGGTCCATCGAGACGATGGCCGCGTTCCTGATGAGCGTTGCTGTCATGCATGTCTCCGGTTGAAGTCCAGTCACTCCTGCGGCGCGGATTTGCGCGCATGATGCGCCGCCCGCCCTCGACCCCGACTATAATGTCAACGTCCGTAATAACATGAAACATGCGTGCTTTGCATGATGTTACTGACGGATAATCATACCGATTCGGTTTCCGCTTGTGCACTGGTCGTGGCGGATGACCGGCAAAGTGAGGGGCAAATCATGAGCGGAACAAAACGCATCGCTGCCGCAGCCGCGCTGCCGCTCATGCTCTGCGCGGCCGGCGCCGTTGCGCAATCGTTTCCCGCCAAGCCGGTCCGCATGGTCGTGCCGTTCACGCCGGGCAGCGCGAGCGACATACTCGCGCGCCTGATCGCGCCCAAGCTGCTGGATAGCTGGGGCCAGCAGATCGTCGTGGACGACCGCCCGAGCGCCGGCGGCACCGTGGCAGGCAGCATCGTTGCCGGCGCGACCCCTGACGGCCACACCCTGATGCTGACGTCTTCGGGCTTCGCGGGCAGTGCCGCGCTCTACACCAATCTTCCGTACGATTCGCTGAAGGATTTCGCAGGAGTGACCCAGGTGGTGAGCACGCCGCTCGTGGTCGTCGTCGCGCCCGGACTTGGCGTTAAATCGGTCGCGGAACTGATCGCGCTCGCCAAGCAGAAGCCCGGACAGATCAACTTCGGCTCCTCGGGCATCGGCAGCGGCACGCACTTCGCGGGCGAGAAATTCAAGCTCGCCGCCGCCATCGACGTCGTGCATGTCCCGTACAAAGGCACGCCGGAGGCGATCAACGACACGATCGCCGGCCGCATCCAGTATTTTATTTCGCCGGTGCTGCCTGCGATGGCGCTGGTCAAGGGCGGCCGGCTGCTCGCGCTCGCGGTGACGACGCGCGAGCGTCTGGCGCTGCTGCCCGACCTGCCGACGATCGCCGAGGCCGCGCTGCCCGGATTTGAATACGACGGCTGGTACGGGATCTTCGCGCCTGCCCGCACGCCGCGCGCCGTGATCGACATGATCGCCAAAGAAGTCGGCCGCATCCTGCGCCTGCCCGACGTGGTGGAGCGCATCGTCAGCCAGGGTGCGGTGCCGAAGCCGACGACGCCGGCGGAATTCGACCGGCTCGTGCGCGAGGAAATCGTGCTGCGCGGTAAAGTATTCAAGGCGTCCGGTGCGCGGGTCGACTAAGCGCGCGCCACCTTTATTTTGCAATTCACACTTCGATGGAGCAAGGCAACATGACGCATGACGCAGCCCGCAAGGAGCGCCGCGCATTGCGGGGTTCCTTTTCCGCAATAATTCATCCCCGGATTTCATTTCATGCCTCCAGGCTGAGCGTGCCGCTGGCGGCGGCATTGGTTGCGGCAGTTGCAGCGGGCCCATGCGCATGGGCCCAGAATTATCCGGCCAAGCCGATCCGCTACATCATTGCGTTCCCGCCGGGCGGCTCCAACGACATCCTCGCGCGCATCATCGGCGCGCGCATGACGGAACTGATGGGGCCCACGGTCCTGATCGACAACCGGCCCGGCGGCGGCGGCAACATCGGCGTGGAGGCGATCGCGCGCGCGGCGGCGGACGGCTATACGATAGGCAACATCAGCGCGACACACACGATCAATGCGACGCTGTATCCGAAGCTGGGCTACGACATACTGAAGGATTTCACGCCGATCACGCGCGTGGCCGAAATTCCGATATTGCTGGCCGCGCACCCGGTGGTGCCGATAAGGGGGCCAAAGGAACTCATCGCGCTGACGCAGAAGCGCCGGCTGACCTACGGCTCGTCGGGCATTGGCACGCCGGGCCATCTCGCGGCGGAAATGCTGCGCGCCTACGGCGCGCGCGACCTTCAGCACGTGCCGTACAAAGGCGGCAGTCCCGCCGCGATCGACCTGATTTCCGGCCACATCGAACTGCTGTTCAACAACATGCCGGAACTGGTGCCGTTCGTGAAAGCAGGCAAGATGCGCGCGATCGCGGTGACGAGTGTGAAGCGCGACCCGGTGCTGCCCGACACGGTGTCGATGATCGAAGCGGGCTTCGCGGGCTTCGATCTCGGCAACTGGGTCGCCATCGTCGGCCCTGCCGGCATGCCGAGGGACGCGGTGGCGCGCCTGAACGCCGAAATCGGCAAAATTCTGCGCGAGCCCGCGACACGCGACAAGATCGCGGCACAGGGTTTCAACATCGTCACCGGCACGCCTGACGAAACGGGCGCTTATATCCGCGCCGAATATGAGAAGTGGGGCAAGCTCGTGAAATTGTCCGGCGCAAAAGTCGAGTAACACCAGCAGTGACGCGCCGCGTGGAGCAAGAGCAAGGTTTAGCCGCAGATAAACGCTGATGAACGCTGATGAAAGTCCAAGGACAAATGACGGCGGCAATTTTGGTATTTGATCTTATCCGCGTTTATCTGCGTTTTTCTGCGGCCGCAAAAGTTTTTTGCAGTCGCTTGTGGTATCGCGCAATATTATTGTCGATGATTCCCATTGCCGCCGCCGGCGCGCAGGCAGCCGACTATCCTGTGCGGCCGATCCGCATGCTCGCTGGATTCACCGCCGGCGGCGGCTCCGACATCGCTGCGCGCATCGTCGCGATAAAATTGTCGGAGTCATTCGGTCACAGCGTCGTCGTCGATAACCGCACGGGCGCGACGGGTGCGATCGCGGCGGAAATGCTCGCCAAAGCGCAGCCGGACGGTTATACGCTGATGATGCTCGCCGTGGCGCAGCTGGTTGCGACCGCGTTCGACGACAAACTGCCCTACGACGTGGTGCGCGACTACGCGGGCGTGAGTTACGTTGCGCGCAATCCGTACGTCATGGCCGTATCGCTTGCGCTGCCGGTGCGCACGGTGCGCGAGTTTATCGATCTCGCCAAAGCGCAACCGGGCAGACTCAACTACGGTTCGACCGGCATCGGCGGCTCGAACCATCTGGTCACCGAGTTGTTCAACTCGACCGCGGGTATCAAGGTCGCGCACGTGCCCTACAAGGGCCCGCCGCAGGCGCTGGCCGACCTCGCCGGCGGCCAGGTGCAACTGGTGTTTGCAAGCATCACGTCGGGTCTGCCGCTCGTGCGCGCAGGCAAGGTGCGGGCACTTGCGGTCACATCGCTCAAGCGCTCCAGCGCGGCGCCCGACGTTCCCGCGATCGCGGAAACCCTGCCGGGATACGAAACGATAGGCTGGTACGGCGTGGTTGCGCCGAAGGCGACGCCGGTGGCGATCGTCAATCGCCTGAGCCGTGCCATCGCCGCGGGCTTGCGCGCGGCGGACGTCAGGGAGCGGTTCGCGGCGGACGGCTCGGAGGCGGTCGGCAGCACGCCCGCGGAATTCGACCGCCACATGGCGAGCGAAGTCGCTCGCTTCAGGCAGGTGATCCGCGACGCCGGTATACGGCGGGAGTAAGCTGGCGCAGCAGCGTTTTCAGACGAAGGAGAATTGCAGATGGACGTGAAAGC
>JAYWDM010000366.1:0-4507 GCA_043779885.1 Betaproteobacteria bacterium
TGCCGATGGTTTCGGCATACAGCAGTTTCGTCTTTTTCGTGATTGCTTTGCGAAAATTCTCCGGATCGTCCGGATTGACGAACGTGGTGTTGATGCCGAACCTGCGCAGATTGACGTCGAACAGCGCATACGTCCCGCCATAGAGGGTGCTCGCGGAAACGATTTCATCGCCCTGCTGGCACAGCGTCAGTACCGCGGTGGTCTGCGCCGCCTGTCCGGTCGCCAGCGCGAGCCCCGCGCGCCCGCCTTCGAGTGCCGCCACGCGCTCCTCGAATACCGCGGTGGTCGGATTGGAAATCCGTGTGTAAACGTTACCGAACGTCTGCAGGTTAAAGAGGCTGGCCGCATGCTCGGCGCTGTCGAACACGTACGAAGTCGTCTGGTAAATCGGCACTGCGCGCGAACCCGTCGCCGCGTCGGGCAACTGCCCCGCGTGCAGGCACAGCGTTTCTATTCCAAATTTGCGGTCGGGCATGCGCGTCGCAGGTGATGGGTGAAGGGTGAAGGGTGAAGGGTGGAGGGTGGGCTGTCAGGCGCCATAAGAAACGCGCTGTGCGCTGTCATTCACCGCCGTGCCCTTTCACTGCCGCTGCGCGGCCTGCGGCCGCCTGGCGGAAATCACCCCTGTATTCACGCCCATCCAGTTAAGTCCGCCGAACAAGCGCGCGTATTCGATCTTCACGCAGCGGTTCATCACGACGTCGAGGCCGGCCGTGCGGGCCTTCGCGGCGGCGGCTGCATTGGTCACGCCGATCTGCAGCCACAGGACTTTTGCGCCAATCGCAATCGCATCATCCGCGAGCGGCATGATGTCTTCGCTCTTGCGAAAGCAATCGACGATATCGACCTTCTCCGGAATATCGCGCAGCGCCGGATAACACTTCTGTCCGAGCACTTCCGGATACGACGGGTTCACCGGTATCACGCGGTAGCCGTGGTCGAGCATGTACTTGGCCGCAAAAAAGCTCGGCCGGTACCAGTTCGCCGACAGGCCGACCATCGCGATCACGTGGTTTTCCTGGAGGATGCGGCGCAATGTCGGGATGTCGTCCATAGGCGGGGAAGTATAGCGCTACTCGGGCTTCGCACCGGACGCTTTGATGACCTTCGCCCATTTCGCGATCTCGGCGCGCAGCATTTTCCCGAATGCCTCGGGTGACGTCGGCACCGGCTCAAGCCCCTGATTGCCGAACTGCTCCCTGATGGCCGCGGAGTTGAGAATGGCCGTCGTCTCGCGGTGCAGCTTCGCGAGTATCGGTTGCGGCGTGCCGCCCGTTACCAGCATGCCGTACCAGCCGCTGCTCGCGTAATTCGCGACTCCGGATTCGATCACGGTGGGCGTGTCCGGGAACATTGCAAAACGCTTGCCCGTCGTCACGGCGAGCAGACGCAATCTGCCCGCTTTCACGTGCGGCAACGCGGTCGATACGTTCGATATCAGGAGCTGCACCTGCCCGCCCAGCAAATCCGTCATCGCGGGCCCCAGCCCCTTGTATGGAATATGCTGCATGTCGATGTGCGCCATCTGCAGGAAGAGCAGAGTGACGAGATGGCTCGTGCTGCCGACGCCGCCGGACCCGTAACTGATCTGCCCTGGCTTCGCGCGCGCGAGTGCGAGCAACTCCGGCATTGATTTCGCGGACACCGACGGATGCACGACGACGATGTTGGGTTGCTCGCCGACCAGCGTCACCGGCGCGAGATCCTTCAGCGTGTCGTACGGCAGCTGCGGATAAAGCACGGCATTGACCGCAAGGCCCATGCTGGCAATCAGGAGCGTGTGCCCGTCGGGCGGCGCTTTCGCCACGATGTCCGCGCCTATGGTGCCGCCCGCACCGCCGCGGTTATCCACGACGACCGGCTGGCCGAGGGAAACGCTCAATTTCACCGCGACGATACGCGCGACCACATCGTTGGCGCCGCCTGGTGCGAACGGCACCATTAACCGGATGGGCTTGGTCGGATAGGATTCCGTCATCGCCACCGTATGAAACCTGGCGGCACGCGCGTCCGCCGCGCCGCAAAAACCGGTCAGTCCGCCGGCAATAACCATGAGCGCAACGGTGCGTCGCATGCTTTTTGCCTTACAACCTCAATCCGTGACCTGCCTGACGAACTCGTCCACGAAACCGCGCGTGACAGCGCGCATCTCGTCCGGCGTGAGATTGCTGATCGGATGCGGCAATTCGATGAACGGATGCCCGTCCATGCCCTTCGCGCGAAACGAATGAACCGCCGCGTTCCTGAACGTCGAGGTGAGAAACACCGTCGCCGGGATGCCGCGCTTCTCGAACTCCACTGCGTCGTGCACACTGCACAACGTGCATGACCCTCATCCGCCGACCGCGGCGGCGGCCACCTGCACGCGCTTCGCCATTGCATCGAGCTGCGCGGAGCTCGCGGGTTTCGAAAACGCCTCCTTGCGCTCGATGATGACTTCCCTGACGCCGTAGCGCGTGCGCAATTCGTGCGCGAGCGTCTCCAGTATCACGTCGGCCTGCTCTTTCGTATTATCGATGAGCCCCACCACCTTGCCCGCAAGATCGATCGGCCGCCGCGCCAGCGGAATCTTCGTTTTGTTGCCGCCCGCGGTGGGATCGACAAACCATAATTCATCAGCCATTGATTTCTCCAATGTTGCTTCGATTAATTTCGCAGGTGCGCGGCAATGTCTATCAATTGTGTATGACTTGGCGGCGCTGTGAAAGAGTGAATGAGTGAATAATAAGTGAAGGAGTGAATCCCTCACCCTGGCCCTCCCCGGTAACCGCGGAGAGGGAACTTTCACTCCTTCACTCCTTCACTCCACGGCATACGTGCCGTGGACAGCCCGGCTCGTTTCGTTCCAGCCATGGCACACCGCGGTGATCGGCCCGAAGCCGCCGGCGACGATCAGGTGCAGGCCCGCGGGATCCTTCACCGCCTTGATCGGATAATCGTCGTCATCCGGATCCACACCCATCGCGGTTGCGCGTTCGGGCCGCCAATTGCCGCCGCGCTTCAGATTGCCTTGCGGACGTGCCGCAAGCGCGCACAATCGCGCGTGCACCTCAGCGTGGGTCATGCCAGCGTCGGCGCACAGCTGGGCGTGCTGCGGGCTCATCATCACCACCTCGTTCGACTTGAACCACATGTTCCACGACCCGGTGGACGTCATGGAGTCCGCGATACCCGTCAGCAACCTTTCCGGTTCAGTGCTCACGTCGTCGAAATGCAGGCGCGGGCACTCGACCATCGCAACCGTAATCACGTTGTCGTCGGGCTTATAGCCGCGCGATACCGCGAGCGTTTCCCACGGCGTGCGTTCCATGTTTTCGGTAAGACAGGCCGTGTAGCGCATCGGCGAACCGAATATCGTCGCCGATGCGAGGCCCGCAATTCCGCCGCCCAGATTGAGCAGCATCAGCCGGATCGCGCGGCCGATCGCCACATTGGCGCGAAAGCCCGGACCCAGGCATCCGTTACCGCCGTGCAGGCCGATCTCCCGCGCGTACGGGCCATTGACGATCATGAACGGGGCCACGCCGTGCATCGTGCACTGGACACCCGCCATGTTCAATTCCTCACGCAGGATCAGCGCGAGGCCGCCAAGCACAACCGGCAGATAGTCGGGCTTGCAGCCCGCCATCAGCGCGTGGATCGCGACCGTGCGCACGGTGGCGCTTTCCAATGCGGGCGGCACGCGCCCGACGACCTCATCCGGATCGCGCCGGGTGCCGGTCAACATCCACTGGATACGCTCTGCGGTCGGCGTAACCATCGGAAAGCCATCCGACCATTCCTTCGCGAAAAAAAACTCGAATTCGTCGATATTCTTGCCCAATTCGATTGCTCCTGCTGAAATGAGGTTCGCCCGCGCTACGATTGCAATGTTACGGAGATCCCGTATCTCTCATTTGTAAGCCACTGCCTTTTTTCCTCCGCGCACCTCCGCGCACCCTGCGTCCTCAGCGTTGAGAGCTAGCGTCAGTCTTACTGCCGTCATGTTCAGAATTCTACTTTGTTTCCGCGCGCAGCCGCGCGGACCTGACCACCGCCGACCACTTGGCGATTTCGGCTTGGATGAACGCGCCGAATTCCTCCGGCGTTCCGCTGCCGGGATTGGCGCCGCTTTCAATAAGGCGCGCGCGCATGTCGTCGCGATTCAGGACGCGCAATATGTCGGCGTTGAGTTTGGCGACGATGGCCCGCGGCGTGCCGGCGGGCGCCAGCACCCCGCTCCACTGTACGACGCCATAACCCGTGACACCGCTTTCGCCGACCGTCGGCATGTCCGGCAGCGCCGGCCAGCGCGCGGGACTCGTCACCGCGAGTCCGCGCAATCGCCCGCTGCGGACATTGGGCAGTGCTTCGAGGATGTTCACGAATCCGGTCTGCACGTGCCCGGCGATGATATCGACCAGGGCCTGCCCGCCGCCCTTGTACGGAACGTGCACCATGACTGCGCCGGTCGCCGACCTGAACAGTTCACCCGCCAGGTGGCTGATGGATCCCTCGCCTGATGACG
>JAYWDM010000367.1:0-4502 GCA_043779885.1 Betaproteobacteria bacterium
TACAAGCAATGCCACGGGAAGCTCACTTAGCGGGTGGCGGACCCGCCGCCGGTTACTTTTCTTGCGCGGCCAAGAAAAGTAACCAAAAGAAGGCCGCCCCGGCGAACCGCCCCTGCGGGGTGTCCCTGCGTTACTCGACGAGCCGGGCGGCTGCGGAACTCGCTCTCGTCATGAAGAACGCGCGCGAGCTCAGACAGTCCTCGCCGACGGCCCCCGACTCGTCTGTGTTACTCGGCGGTTCACAAGGGGACACCCGCATGCCGGATGGGGAGCCCTTGCACACACGGTAGCTGCGGCACCAATGCCATATAATCCCGCTTTCCAAGTCGATTCCGCGTCCGAATTAATTGCCAATGCCTGTTAATCTCTCCGCTCCTGATCCCAAGTTCCTGCTGCCGGTGCCCGGTGTTGCGCTCGGCATTGCGCAAGCGAATATTCGCAAGCCGGACCGCAAGGACCTGCTGGTTATCAGGCTCGACGACGGCGCGAAAGTCGCCGGCGTGTTCACGCAGAACCGCTTTTGCGCGGCGCCGGTCGTCGTTACGCGCAAGCATTTGTCGATGCTCGATCCCGGTGTGTCGGTTCGCGCGCTGGTGGTAAATACGGGCAATGCCAATGCAGGGACCGGCAAGGAGGGTCTTGCGCACGCGCGGCAGACGTGCGCGGATCTCGCGCGATTGCTCGGCTGCATATCCACTCAGGTGCTGCCGTTTTCGACCGGCGTCATCATGGAGCCGCTGCCGGTGGAGCGAATCGCCGCCGGCTTGCCTGCGTGCATCGCCGATTGTCGCGAGGACAACTGGTCCAACGCGGCGCAGGCCATCATGACTACCGATACTCTGCCGAAAGCCGCGTCCCGCAAGGTCACGCTGGGCAATGCGACGCTGACCATAACCGGCATCGCCAAAGGCGCCGGCATGATCCATCCCAATATGGCGACCATGCTGGGTTTTATTGCAACCGATGCGCGCGTAAGTCTGCCGCTGGTGAAGGCGGCGGTCGCGCATGCCGCGAAACATTCATTCAATTGCATAACCGTAGACGGGGACACCTCGACCAACGATTCTTTCATGCTCATCGCGAGCGGCAGGGCGGCGATGGACGAGATCACCGACATGCGCAGCGCCGGGTACCTCGCATTGCGGGATGCGGTAACGCAGGTGGCGATGGAACTCGCGCAGGCCATCGTGCGCGATGGCGAGGGCGCCACCAAGTTCATTACGGTGCAGGTCGACGGCGGGCGCGACGAGGACGAATGCCGCAGGATTGGATTTGCCGTGGCGCATTCGCCGCTGGTTAAAACGGCATTTTTTGCGTCGGATCCGAATCTGGGACGGATCCTCGCGGCCGTTGGTTACGCCGGAGTTGCCGATCTCGATGTCGAAAAGGTCGACCTCTATCTCGACGACGTACTGGTGGCGCGGCATGGCGGGCGCAATCCCGCTTATCGGGAGGCTGACGGACAGCGCGTGATGAAGCAGAGCGAAATAACCGTGCGCGTCGTGCTCAATCGGGGTGCCGCATCGGCGACGCTGTGGACGTGCGATCTGTCGCACGATTACGTCAGCATCAACGCGGATTACCGTTCATGAGCGGTTCTGACAAGCTGATTCAACGCGCGGAAGCGTTGCTTGCCCGCGTGGAACAATTGCTCCCGGCGTCACCGGTGCAGACGGACTGGAAATCCATTGCATTCCGCTGGCGCAAACGCAACGGCCGTGGCGCGATCGAAGTCGTGCGCCACGTGCACCGGATCGGCCTTGGCGATCTCTGCGGTATCGACGGTCAGAAGAAAATCGTCGAACAGAACACGCGTCAGTTCGTCGACGGTCACCCCGCCAACAACGTGCTCTTGACCGGTGCGCGCGGCACCGGCAAGTCGTCGCTGATCAAGGCGCTGCTCAACAAGTACGCGCCGCGCGGGCTGCGCGTGATCGAAGTCGAGAAACAGGACCTGATCGATCTGCCGGACATCGTGGAAATGATCGCGGAGCGGCCCGAACGCTTTGTTCTTTACTGCGATGACCTGTCGTTCGAAGCGGATGAGCCCGGCTATAAGGCGCTCAAAGTCGTGCTCGACGGTTCGGTCGCCGCCGCCTCGGAGAACTGCCTTATCTACGCGACGTCGAACCGGCGCCACCTGATGCCGGAATTCATGTCGGAGAATCTCGAAGCCAAGCGCGTTGATGACGAGATTCATCCGGGCGAGACGGTCGAAGAGAAAATTTCGCTCTCGGAGCGCTTCGGCGTCTGGGTGTCGTTCTATCCGTTCGACCAGGACGAGTACCTGGAAATAGTTGCGCGGTGGCTGGCGCATTTCAAGGTCGCGCGCGCGAATTCCGATGCCGTGCGGCAGGCGGCGCTGCAGTGGGCGCTGCAGCGCGGTTCGCGCAGCGGGCGGGTGGGGTGGCAGTTTGCGCGCGATTGGGCCGGGCGTTCGCGCATTGCGCGCGGTCAATAGCCGTCACCCATGCAGGATGCGATAGCCGCGGCGCAGGGGCGAACGCGCATCGAGGTCGTTGCGGCCGTGGTGTTCAACGGGCGCGGCGAATTTCTGCTCGCGCAACGACCGGTCGGCAAAGTCTACGCCGGCTACTGGGAGTTCCCGGGTGGCAAGGTCGAGCCCGGTGAGGAAGCGGCCGCCGCGCTCAAGCGCGAACTCCACGAGGAACTGGGTATCGAAGTCACGCTTGCCTATCCGTGGCTAACGCGCGATTTCGACTACGCCCACGCGGCCGTGCGGCTGCGTTTTTTCCGGGTTCTCGGCTGGTCGGGCGAGCTTCACGGCCGGGAACAGCAGCAATTTGCCTGGCAGTCGATCCGCCACATCGCGGTTGCACCCCTGCTGCCCGCCAACGGGCCGATATTGCGCGCGCTCGAGCTGCCCGGCGTTTACGGCATTACGTGCGCCGGTGAGATCGGCCGTGATGCGTTCATGGCACGGCTTGCGCAATCGCTGCAGAACGGCCTGCGTCTGATCCAGGTGCGGGAAAAGCAAATGGCCGATGACGAACTGCGCGCCTTCGCATCAGAAATCGTCGCGATCGCCCGTCCCTGCGGCGCGCGTGTCGTGGTTAACGGCGCAGAGGATATTGCCGCGCAGGCCGGAGCCGATGGCGTGCACCTGACGGCAACGCGCCTGATGGGGGCAGCGCGCCGCCCCGCTGGCGACTGGTGTGGCGCGTCCTGTCACAACGCCGCCGAACTCGCGCGCGCGCGCGAACTGGGCGTGGACTTCGTCGTGCTCGGGCCGGTCGCCGCGACGCCGAGCCACCCGCATGCCGATATCCTCGGCTGGCCGCAGTTTTCCCGGTTGATTCGCGATTATCCCCTGCCGGTATATGCGTTGGGGGGAATGCGGGCGGAAGATCTTGATCAGGCATGGCGCAGTGGCGCGCACGGCGCCGGCATGGTGCGCGGCGCATGGACGGCAGCGCGGTTTTGCTGATGGAACTGTCATTGCGAGGAGCGTAGCGACGACGCAATCTCAATGCATCACCGGGGAGATTGCCGCAGCCCTGCGGGCCTCGCAATGACGTGCTTCGTTTTGCTATGCGCGTCAGCTTATTGCTGCCCGCCCGTATCGGGCACCTGCTCGACGTCGTCCTTGTTATCCTGCACCGGTATGCGATAGCTTTCGGTCGCCCAGGCGCCCAAATCGATCACCCGGCAGCGCTCCGAGCAGAACGGACGGAAGCGATTGGCGGTGTCCCAAGCCACGGGTTTGCCGCACCGCGGGCAGTTCACGACGCGTGAGTTCATATACGGTGATAACCCGGATCAAAGATCAGAACGTAAGATTGAATAGGCCATTAAAGCGAATACTGGCGCGGGTTTCCGGACTTCAGGCTTGCCGTGGCTACCCGTGTAGCTACCCAGCATAAGCCTGCTGGGGGCCATTTTACCGCCCCCGGCAAAATCGCGCCGCATCCGCTGGCTCAGACCAGGAATCGCAGGGCGTAATAACCAACGAGCATTGCGCCGAATGCCGCTGATCCCCGGTCGACCGGCACTCAAAATTCGTATCCCGTCGCCAGTTTATCCCATGCAATCTTCCGCATTCCGCGCTCGACATCCGGATCGATCGGGAATGGTCACGTTGATCTACCAATTGTCGTAATCGCTCAGGTCAATCTTTTCTCCGGTAATTGATTCGGAGACCCTAAAACCGGTGCCGAGGTTCGTGGGTGTAACGGAAAAAGTAAGATTCCCGCCGATTGAACCTGCATAGACTTCGCCTTTGCTCTTGAAACGCTCAGCGATAACTCTCATGTCACCCCTGCGGTGTTTCTCGTCGATCTTTTTCGTCACTTCGGCGAGCCATTTGTTGAGCTTCGCAAGCTGAACTTCATCAAGGCCATGGTTCTCGCCATCGATGACAAAAGCGACACTCCTGAGCGGGGTACGTTTCATATGATCCCTCCGGGCCAGAGCTGATTCGGCATGGTTGTATTGAACGACTATTCCACATCGCGCGCTAGCGTGATTCACGAAATTGACGG
>JAYWDM010000368.1:0-4495 GCA_043779885.1 Betaproteobacteria bacterium
GAATGGCACTTACTTAAGGGATGCTCGCGAACTCTCCCCGCGCATTCTTGCCCCCATCCTGACCTTCCCCCGCAGTCGCAGGGGAAGGGACCGTGGAACAAAGCGCCGTACTTGGACTCCCTCCCTTGCGCATGAAATGCGCGGGGGTCTGGGGTGGGGGCAAGTGCTTATGTAAGTGCCATTAGGCTCTGTCCCCGTATGTGTTTTCTGACGGCACCTCTTAATGTTCGCTATCGCACAGAAAGTCCTGACCTGAAGCGGATAATCGGCAACCATCAGAGAAGCTGCGGAACAAATGCGCGAACGTGATTTCGGAATGGTGCCGGCAGGCGACGGTGATCGCGCGATCAGCGCGCTGTTATTCGGCATTCAAGTCAAATGCCTCTCCAACTCTGCGCCAATATGCGTGCTCACGGTCCCGCGGTTACGCACGTATTGACGCACCCGGGCTCGTTTGCGCTGCAGACGCTGAAGGGTTTTCGCGCCAATCAGGGTCTGCTGCTGGCGGGCGCGGTCGCGTATTACACGTTGCTGTCCATCGTGCCACTGATGATACTGATTGTCATCGCGCTCTCGCACGTCAGCGATCAGGCTGAATTACTGATTACGCTGGGCCGCTATCTGGAGTGGCTGATGCCCGGGCAATCGAAATCCATCGTGAGCGAACTGGCGAATTTTCTGGAGCATCGTGCCGTCATCGGCTGGGTGCTGCTGGCGACGATGATATTCTTCAGCTCACTCGCGTTTTCCGTGCTCGAAAATGCGATGTCGGTGATATTTCTGCACCGCGTCGCCGTGCGCAGCAGACCTTTCCTGGTGTCGGCGCTGCTGCCGTATTGCTACATCCTGTTTCTCGGCATCGGATTGTTGGTGGTAACGCTCGTCTCCGGCGTGCTGCAGGCCGTAGGCCAGGAAAGCGTCGACTTTCTCGGGCGCACGTGGTCGCTCAGCGGAGTTTCGGGCGTGCTTCTTTACCTGCTCGGCATCGGCGGTGAGATTTTCGTGCTCACGTCCATTTATCTGGTCATGCCGGTCGGCCGGCTCTCGCCGTGGCACGCGCTGATCGGCGGCGTCACGGCGGCATTGCTATGGGAGGTGACCCGCCACGTGCTGCTCTGGTATTTCTCCACCCTGTCGCAGGTCAGTATCGTTTACGGATCCCTGACCACGGCGATCGTCGTACTCTTAAGTCTGGAACTCGCGGCAACAGTGCTGCTGATGGGCGCCCAGGTCATTTCCGAGTACGAGCGGATCGGCAGCGGAAAGCCCGCCGCTTCGGCAACGCCGTTTCACGTCTAAGGAAACTCGCGCTCGCGATATACGCGGTCAGTTCCACAGCTTCGTAGTCAGTCCCTTGAGGGCATCCGGCAGGGCAGCGGGTTGCAGTTTTGCGGTTGCGGCGTTGACGGCATGCTTCGAATCGCCGGGCGGGCAATTGAGCGAGCCGTCGCAGTCATCCGGCGGCTTGATGTAGCGGAAGCGGTGAATCACGCCGGCCACTTCGGCGGGTGGTATATCCGTGGGCCGCGGGCCGGGCAGCACATCCCCCACGGCGTCCAGCCATGGCGATGCGTTCAGCACGCCGGCATCGAACGTGTATTTCTCCTTCGCCAGCAGGCGATTGAGGGATTTTGGCTTGCCATGAAACGGTGTGAGCAGGGTATCGCCGGTGCTTTCCCGTTGCCAGCGCCCCACCAGGCGGAATGCAGGTGCCATTCCGCCGGGCGTTTCGTTGTCGATCAGCATGCCGTTGGGCGCAAGAAAATACCGGCGTGCGTGGGTTACGCCGCCGTTCCTGCTGCTGTCGACGACCACATCAAGCTTCTTGTTGCTGAGCCGGGGCAGGAGGCGCTGCAGGTAATGGCGCTCCGTTCTTCCGCCTGACGAAGGGGCTCCCTGGCCATCGCTTATCGGCTGACGATTGGAGACGTTGGTCGCCAGCCCCTGGGCCAGATCGATCCCGGCCGCGTTGAGTGCTGTCGCGATGCGGTCGACATTTTCATCGGCGTAGTCAAACCAGCCGCTATGGCCCGCTTCCAGATATACCAGCGCTCCCGCGTCGCGATAAAGCGCAATGAGTTTCCTGAAAATATTGACGCGCCCGGCGTAAATGCGCATCGATTCCGCGTCGTTGTTGTGATCCACCCGGTATTGCACCGACAGCGAGAGCGCATCCGGCTCGAGATAAATGCGCGGCGCCAGCCCGGTTGCTTTGACGAAGGCGCCTACCAGCGCGGCGTTGAGTTCATGGTCTTTCCAGTAATCATCGTAATTGGCGAATCCGCCTGCGGAGGATTGACCCAGATCGCGCATCGGAATGGCGTAGACAACGATTTCAGGGTACTGCTTTTTCGCCTTGGCCCTGTCCAGCGTGTCCCGCAACCGCGCCTCGTTGGCGCCCACGCGGTCGCTGGCATCCAGCCAGATCGCATGCGGTTGTCCATACAGCCTGTAGCTTGGCGTCCAGTCGGTGATGAGCAGATGCTCCGGCTGCGTCATGGGATTTTCCGCGGAGAACGAGGCCCCCGTGCACAACAGGCACGAACCTGCGAGCAGCGCCGGCAGGGCGAGCCTCAATCCGCGCGCAGCCCGGCTGCTTTGACTACTTTTGCCCACTTGTCGAAATCCGATTTCAGAACCGCCGCGAATTCCGCGGGGGTGTTGCCGATGGTGTCCCAGCCCTGCGCACCGAGCTTCTGCTGAATATCCGGCAGCCGCAGCACGGTAACAACGTCGGCGTGAATTTTTGCGACGATCTCAGGCGGCAGTTGCGCCGGGCCGAAGAAACCGTACCAGGTTCCTGCTTCGAAGTTCGGATATCCGGATTCGGCGATGGTCGGCAGTTCCGGCGCTATCGACAGCCGCTCGATGCCCGTGACGGCGAGGGCCCGCAACTTGCCGGCCTTGGCATGCGGGAGCGCATTGATCGGATTGTTGAACATGGCGACCACCTGACCGCCGAGCAAGTCCGTGTTCGCCGGCGCGGCGCCTTTATAGGGCACGAGGAGAAAATTGATTCCGGCTGTGCTCTTGAATAGTTCGGCCGCCAGGTGGGTCGGTGTTCCGGCGCCGGTGTTGGCGACGGAAATTTGACCCGGCTTCGCCTTTGCCAGGGCCACGAACTGCGCCAATGTCGTCACCGGAACCGACGGATGCACGACGAGCACGAGCATGTACGACGCCACTTCAGTGATAGGCGTGAAGTCCTTGATCGGATCGAACGCCAGCTTCGCGTACATGCTGCCGTTGATGACCTGGCTCGTGGCGTTGAGCAGCAGCGTGTAGCCGTCCGCAGCGCTTCGCGCCACGAACTCGGCGCCGATATTGCCCGCCGCACCCGCCCGGTTGTCGATGACCACAGACTGGCCCCAGCGCTCGGCAAGTTTCTGCCCCAGCATGCGGCCGAGCACGTCCGCGGGGCCGCCCGGCGGAAATGGAACGACGATCCGCACGGCCTTGGCGGGAAATGTTTGGGCGCTCGCGGGAGCAGAGAATACGATGCCGGCAGCAATTGTTATCGCGATCAGCACTGTCCTGTGCATGGTGTCTCCCGTGATGTTTAGACGCGCCGCCCTCCGCTTGGTCGGCGCGTGTGCCGCGCCGGCGCTCACGTCGGGCTTTTTCGCGCTGGCAGCGATCGCTTGTTTTGTTGCGGCAAGTAATTTGTCCGTGCGTCCATGCGCCGGCACGAACCGGCTCGATCAGCGCTTCCCTGTCGAACTTATTTTGCCTCCACCGGTATGCGCCACGTCTCGCGCGCATGTTCGGCGGTCGTGATGTCGAACATCGACCCGTTGGGATCGAGATACTTACGTTCCGTCAGCGGCCCGCGCCCGGAGCCGAGTATCTCGCCGTGATAAGTGGCGCCGTTCGCTTCGACCGTTGTCGTGATCTCTTCCATGTCGTCGATCAGGAAGCCCAGGTGATGCAATCCGCGGCGCGTCTCGCCTTTCATGTTGACGTTGGAGGGATGGATGATCACGACGCTCATGTAGCCGTCCGTCAGCCCGATCGACGTTTCCGACTGGCGGACGCGCTGCATCCCGAACGACTGCTCGTAGAACTTCGCGGTCTTCTCGATATCCTCGACTACCATTGCGACGTGGCGGAGTTTTGCCATGGGGACGCTCCTTGTCTGGTGAGGGGCAAATTCTGCGCCTGATGACCCCGTTCGGGCAAGCGCGGGCGTGGCGGCAGGGGTGAGCGTTGCGCAGCAGGACGCTACCGAAGACTTGATGAATAACCGACCAGCGCGCCCTCCCTTGCAGGGCGCGCACCGGCTTGCAAGCCGCTGCCGCTCGAACGGCACGGGCCATGGCCCGCGAATTCCCGTTCTCGCCCCCTGCCCTCCCCGAGGGCATAGGTATCTACACATCTCCACTCCACAGCCCCTTCCCCCTTGCGGGGGAAGGTTGGGATGGGGGGTAGGTGTGATAGCCGAGGTCATATGCAACTTTTTCACCCCCATCCCCGCCTTCCCCCGTCGAGGGGGAAG
>JAYWDM010000369.1:0-29117 GCA_043779885.1 Betaproteobacteria bacterium
CGCGCGCCGGCGAGATCGTTGCGCAGGCCGAAAAACGCGCTTCGCAAATGATCGAGGAAGCGAAATCCTCGGCGCGCGAGGAGGGCAATCGCGAGAAAACAGCCGCCAAAGCGGAAATCGAGCAGGAAGTCTCGCGCGCCAAAGAAGCGCTGCGTTCACAGGTTGCGGTGCTGGCCGTCGCCGGCGCCGAAAAGATCCTGCGCCGCGAAGTTGACGCCAAGACGCACGCCGACCTGTTGCAGGCCGTGCAGGCCGAACTCTAAAGACAGACCATGGCGGAAACGATCACCATCGCGCGACCGTACGCTGAAGCGGCTTTCAGGCTCGCGCGCGAAAACAAATCCTTCGATCAGTGGTCGCAGATGCTGCGGCTGCTCGATATCGTTGTACGGGACGAGCGGGTCGCGCGCTGCATCGGCGATCCCAACGTGAACGGCCAGCGCCTGGAGGGCCTTATCCTCGGGATCTGCGGGGAGCAGCTCGACGGCGCGGGGAGAAACTTTGTGCAATTGCTGGTGCACAACGACCGGCTGACGGTGGTGCCCGCCATTTGCGCGTTGTTCGAACGGCTCAAGCTCGAACACGAAGGCGTGCTCGAAACGCAGATCTATTCGGCGTTCGCGATGGACAGCGCGCAGATCGATCAGCTCGTTAAGAAGCTTGAATCGAAATATCAGCGCAAAGTACGCGCCGCGGTCAGTGTCGATCCGCAATTGATCGGCGGCGTCAAAATCGTGGTCGGCGACAAAGTATTCGACGCGACCGTGCGCGGCAAATTGGATGCGATGTCAGCCGCGCTTACCCGTTAGGAGTCATATCAGATGCAACTCAACCCGTCAGAAATCAGCGAACTCATCAAGAGCCAGATCCAGAACCTCGGCACGACCACCGAGTCACGCACGCAGGGCACCATCATCTCGGTCACGGACGGCATCTGTCGCGTGCATGGACTCGCCGATGTGATGCAGGGAGAGATGCTCGAATTTCCGAAAAACACGTTTGGGCTCGCGCTGAACCTCGAGCGCGATTCGGTCGGCGCCGTGATCCTGGGCGAATACGAACACATATCCGAAGGCGATCCCGTCAAATGCACCGGCCGCATACTCGATGTGCCGGTCGGACCCGAGTTGATCGGGCGCGTCGTCAATTCGCTCGGTCAGCCGATCGACGGCAGAGGCCCGATAAACGCGAAAGAAAGGGACGTCATTGAAAAAGTCGCTCCCGGCGTCGTGTGGCGTAAATCGGTATCGCAGCCGGTGCAGACAGGCATCAAAGCAATCGACGCCATGGTGCCGGTAGGCCGCGGCCAGCGTGAACTCATTATCGGCGACCGCCAGACCGGCAAGACCGCGGTCGCTGTCGACACCATCATGAACCAGAAGGGCAAGGATCTGATCTGCGTGTACGTGGCGATCGGTCAAAAAGCCTCGACTATCGCCAACGTCGTGCGCAAGCTCGAAGAACACGGCGCAATGGCTTATACCATCGTGGTGGCGGCTTCTGCGTCCGAGTCTGCAGCGATGCAGTACATCGCCGCCTACTCCGGTTGCACGATGGGCGAATTCTTCCGCGATCGCGGTCAGGACGCATTGATAATTTACGACGATTTGACGAAGCAGGCATGGGCCTACCGCCAGATTTCGCTGTTATTGCGCCGCCCGCCGGGCCGCGAAGCGTACCCCGGCGACGTATTCTATCTGCACAGCCGGTTGCTCGAGCGCGCGGCGCGCGTCTCCGAGGCGTGGGTCGAACGCTTTACCAAAGGTGCGGTGAAAGGCAAGACGGGTTCGCTCACTGCATTGCCGGTGATCGAAACCCAGGCAGGCGACGTGTCGGCGTTCGTGCCGACCAACGTGATCTCGATCACCGACGGCCAGATTTTCCTTGAAACGGATTTGTTCAACGCCGGCATCCGGCCGGCGATCAATGCGGGTATTTCCGTCTCGCGCGTCGGTGGCGCCGCGCAAACCAAGATCATGAAGCGCAAGGACGTCGGCGCCGGCGTGCGTCTCGCACTCGCGCAGTATCGCGAGCTCGCGGCATTTGCGCAATTCGCGTCCGATCTCGACGAGGCCACGCGCAAGCAGCTTGAGCGCGGGCGCATGGTTACCGAACTGATGAAGCAGCCACAGTACCAGCCGCTTGCCGTGTGGGAGATGGCATTGACGTTGTTTGCAGTGAACAACGCATACTTCGACGACGTTGAGGTAAAAAAGTCGCTCGCCGCCGAACGCTCGTTGCGTGATCATTGCAAATCCAAGTATGGAGATCTGATGAACTCCATCGAGTCGAAGAAAGATCTGAGTGCTGACGATGAAAAGGCCCTCAAGTCGGCAATTGACGACTGGAAGAAAAACGGCAGTTACTAAATAGACGCATTTGCGGGCCTGATGGCGCTGAAATCGCGCGTATCGGGCTCAAGGCAGGCCGCCGCGCAGCGCGCGGCGCGGCGACGGACAAAACGGAACGAAGGCATATGCCAGGCAGCAAGGAAATTCGAACCAAGATCAAGAGCGTGCAAAACACGCGCAAGATCACCAAAGCAATGGAGATGGTTGCGGCTTCCAAGATGAGGAAAGCGCAGGCGCGCATGCGCGCTGCGCGCCCGTACGGCGAAAAGATCCGCAATGTCGCCTCCCACATATCCCACGCCAATCCGGAATACCGCCACCCCTTCCTGATGGCGCGTGATACGGTAAAGAAGATCGGCATCATCATCATTACCACCGACAAGGGGTTGTGCGGCGGCCTGAACACCAACGTGCAACGGCTGGCGTTAAACGCGATCAAGGCGTGGGAAGCGGAGGGCGAATCGTTCGAGGTCTGCTGCATCGGCAATAAGGGCCTCGGATTCATGCAGCGCCTTGGCGCAAATGTCGTCTCGCATGTCACGCAGCTCGGCGACCGCCCCCAGATGGAGAAACTGATCGGCGCGATAAAAGTGATGCTCGACGGCTATACCGAGGACCGCTTCGACCGCGTGATGATTTTCTACACCAGGTTCATCAACACCATGAAGCAGGAGCCCGTTGCCGAACAACTGCTGCCGCTATCAGGCGAAAAGCTGGGCGCCCCGGAAGGCTCGTGGGACTATATTTATGAGCCCGATGCGAAAGGCGTGCTCGATTTGGTGCTGATGCGTTACATCGAAGCCATAATTTTCCAGGCGCTCTCGGAGAACATGGCATCGGAACAATCGGCGCGCATGGTGGCGATGAAGTCGGCCTCCGACAACGCGGCAAACGTGATCGACGAGCTGACCCTTATATACAACAAATCGCGCCAGGCCGCGATTACCAAGGAACTTTCGGAGATTGTCGGCGGAGCGGCCGCGGTATGACGCGACGCGTGAGGCAGTCGGGCGAGACCAAATTGCCCAGGAGCGGCGGCGGTATGACGCGACGCGCGGGACAATCGGGCGAAACCAAATTGTCCGGGAGCGGCAGTTTAACAACATCGAATTGACCGGTTAGGAAAGAACGTTATGGCACAAGCACAAGGCACCATCGTCCAGTGTATCGGCGCGGTAACCGACATCGCATTTCCGCGCGACGCGATGCCGCATATCTACGACGCGCTCGTACTCGAAGACGACGCGAGCAATCCGCTCGCTGAAAAAGGACTTACATTCGAAGTCGAACAGCAACTCGGTGACGGCGTCGTGCGTACCATTGCGCTCGGTTCGTCGGACGGCTTGCGGCGCGGCATGAAAGTATCGAGCACCGGCGGGCCAATTTCCGTGCCGGTTGGTCAGGCCACGCTCGGCCGCATCATGGACGTGCTTGGCCGGCCCATCGACGAAGTAGGCCCGATACTCACCGACGAGCGCCGGTCCATCCATCAGCCAGCGCCCAAGTTTGACGAACTTGCGCCGTCGGTGGAACTGCTCGAGACGGGAATCAAGGTGATCGACCTGATCTGCCCGTTTGCCAAGGGCGGCAAAGTCGGCCTGTTCGGCGGCGCGGGTGTCGGCAAGACCGTGAACATGCTCGAACTCATCAATAATATCGCGAAACAGCACAGCGGGCTGTCCGTGTTCGCCGGCGTCGGCGAGCGCACCCGCGAGGGCAATGACTTCTACCACGAGATGTCGGAAGCGGGCGTGATCAAGCTCGATAATCTCGCCGAATCGAAAGTGGCGATGGTGTTCGGGCAGATGAACGAGCCGCCGGGCAACCGCCTGCGCGTCGCGCTGACGGGCCTGACGATGGCGGAGCGCTTTCGCGATGAAGGCCGCGATATCCTGTTTTTCGTCGACAACATTTACCGCTTTACGCTGGCGGGCACCGAAGTATCAGCGCTGCTTGGCAGGATGCCGTCCGCGGTGGGTTATCAGCCCACGCTCGCGGAGGAAATGGGCCGTCTGCAGGAACGCATCACCTCGACCAAGACCGGTTCGATCACGTCGATCCAGGCGGTGTACGTGCCGGCGGACGATTTGACCGATCCATCGCCGGCGACGACTTTTGGCCATCTTGATGCAACCGTCGTGCTGTCGCGCGATATCGCCTCGCTCGGGATTTATCCCGCCGTGGACCCGCTCGATTCGACCTCGCGCCAGGTCGATCCAAACGTGATCGGTGAAGATCATTACAATACGACGCGGGCGGTGCAGGCCGTGCTCCAGCGCTACAAGGAATTGCGCGACATTATCGCGATTCTCGGCATGGACGAGTTGTCGCCCGAAGACAAGCTGGCGGTGTCGCGCGCGCGCAAGATCCAGCGGTTCCTGTCGCAGCCGTTCCACGTTGCGGAAGTGTTCACGGGGTCGCCGGGCAAATACGTCACCCTCAAGGACACGATCAAGGGATTCAAAATGATCGTCGAGGGCGAATGCGACAACATTCCCGAGCAGGCCTTCTACATGGTCGGCGGAATCGAGGAAGCTCTTGCGAAGTCGAAGTCTGCATAACGGGGCGGTTTGAATGGCGAATACCATACATGTCGACGTTGTCAGCGCCGAGGAAAGTATTTACTCGGGCGAGGCGGAATTCGTCGTTCTGCCGGGGGAGGCGGGGGAACTGGGCATTTATCCGCAGCACACGCCGCTCATCACGCGCATCAAACCGGGCTCGGTCCGCATCAAGCCCGCCGGCGGCGCCGAGGAAGAGTTGATTTTCGTGGCCGGCGGCATCCTCGAAGTGCAGCCGAAAGTGGTGACGGTCCTTGCGGACACCGCAATCCGCGGACATGACCTGGACGAGGCAAAGGCGAACGAGGCGATCAGGCGCGCGGAAGAAGCGCGGACCAAAGCGCAGGACAAACTGGAAATCGCTTCAGTGGAGGCGGAATTGGCAATGCTTGCGGCCCAACTCGCCGCTATTCGCAAGTTGCGTCAGAAGAAGTGACCAAACGGGACGCGCGTCGCGTTCCGGTTTGCCGTAGCGGGTTGGCACGGTTACCAACGCCGGTGGATTCGCGAACATCAGACACGCAGTCACCGGCCGCCTGCTTCTTTGGCGGCATTGCATCGAATTAGCATCGTCCCGCTTCATTGCCCCCGGGGGTGCCAGTGGCGAGCCCGCAGACACCATACGATCTCCTGATTATCGGCGGCGGCATCAATGGCGCCGGCATCGCGCGCGACGCCGCCGGCCGCGGGTTGTCCGTGTTGCTGATCGAAAAAGATGATCTTGCTGCCGCAACCTCGTCATGGAGCAGCAAACTCATCCATGGCGGATTGCGCTATCTCGAGCAATATGAATTCCGTCTGGTTGCGGAGGCGCTGAGCGAGCGCGAGGTATTGCTGAAAATCGCACCGCACCTGGTCGCACCCTTGCGCTTCGTAATGCCGCATGTCCCGGAGTTACGGCCGCGCTGGATGATACGCGCGGGACTTTATCTTTACGATCACCTTGGCCGCCATACTTCGCTACCCGGCTCACGCAGCGTCGATTTGCGGACGACGGCCTATGGCTCGGGCCTGCGGCCGACCCTGACCAAAGGCTTCGTCTATTCCGATTGTCGCGTTGACGATGCGCGGCTGGTGGTTGCCAATGCCCTGAGCGCGCGCGAACTCGGCGCCGGGATATGCACCCGCACGGAATGCGTATTTGCCAAACGCATCGACGCGGGCTGGCAGGTGCGACTGCGCACCGCGCGGGATGGCGAGCGAACGATCACGGCACGCGCGATTGTCAATGCGGCGGGGCCGTGGGTCAAAGAGGTACTCAACGACCGCCTGAACCAGCCGAGCCGCGACAACGTCAAGCTGGTCAAGGGCAGCCATATAGTCGTGCCGAGCCTGTATGACGGCGACCATGCGTATATCCTGCAGAATGATGATCGCC
This sequence comes from Betaproteobacteria bacterium, assembly GCA_043779885.1. Lineage (GTDB taxonomy): Bacteria > Pseudomonadota > Gammaproteobacteria > Burkholderiales > SG8-41 > PALSA-1004. Next base: position 6,291 of record JAYWDM010000369.1, read on the forward strand.
GTGTCGTTTTCATGATTCCGTACGAAGGCCAATATACGCTGCTCGGCACAACCGACGTCGCGCTGGGGAGCATCCCTGAGACGCCTGGCGCGACCGCCGACGAAATAGACTATCTGTGTCGGGCGGCGAATCGTTACCTGGCGCGGCCTGTCGCACCGTCTGATGCGGTGTGGACCTATGCCGGCGTAAGGCCGCTTTACGACGATGGAACCGCCGACCCGTCGGCCGTCAGTCGCGACTACACACTACGGCTCGACGCGGATGGGGGCGTGGCCCCGGTACTGTCGGTATTCGGCGGCAAAATCACGACCTACCGCAGGCTCGCCGAACAGGCCCTCGACCAACTCGCGCCGTGGTTTCCCGGGCGCCGGGCAGCATGGACCGCGACCACCCCGCTGGCGGGCGGTGACCTGCCGGTTAAAGGTTTGGGGCCGTTCGCCGATATTCAGATGCAGCGGGACTTTCCATGGATGCCGGAGAAGTTACGGCGCGGGCTGGCACGCCGTCACGGCACTAACGCGTACCGGATTCTTGAAAATGCCAAATGCTTATCCGATCTCGGCAGCTATTTCGGTTCCGATCTGTACGCGCGCGAAGTTGATTACATGATCGAGCGCGAATGGGCGCAAAGCGGCGACGACATTTTGTATCGGCGCACCAAAGCGGGCCTGCATCTCACGCTGCCGGAGCGCAGCGCCGTCGCGCAGCATGTTGCAGCACGCCTCGCGCGACGCTGACTGATCGCTCATTGTGAGATAATTTGACCATGCGAACCAACGTTGTGATTCTGGCTGCCGGTCAGGGCAAACGGATGCACTCGGCGCTGCCGAAGGTGCTGCATTTGCTCGCCGGCCGGCCGTTGCTCGCGCACGTGATATCGACCGCCCGCAACCTCGCGCCTGCGCGTATCTGCGTCATTTACGGGCATGGCGGCGAACAGGTGCCGGATGCGCTGCGCGCGGACGATATCATCTTCGTCAGGCAGGAGCCGCAACTGGGCACCGGCCATGCGCTGAAACAAGCGTTACCGCATCTCGATTTGCGCTACGACACGCTGGTTTTGTATGGCGACGTGCCTCTGATCGCGGTGGCGACGCTGGCGGCATTGACGTCCGGCAAAAGCGGGGCCTTGAAGATACTGACGGCCGAACTCGATGATCCGCACGGTTACGGCCGCATTGTGCGAAACCGCAAAGCCGCGATCTCGGGTATCGTCGAGGAAAAAGACGCGAGCGCGCGACAACGCCGAATACGGGAAATCAATACCGGCATCATGCTGTTGCCGGCCAGGCGGCTCGCGAACTGGCTGAAAAAACTCTCGAACCGCAATGCGCAGGAGGAGTATTACCTGACGGAGGTCGTCGCGATGGCGGTCAAGGACGGCGTCAGTATCGCATCGTGCGCTCCGCATGACAGTTGGGAAATACTCGGTGTGAACAGCAAGCAACAGCTCGCGCAGCTCGAGCGCATTTACCAGCGCCAGACCGCGTTGCAGCTGTTGGCGGCGGGAGTTACGCTCGCCGATCCCGCGCGCATCGATGTACGTGGTGAACTGCGTTGCGGTCAGGATGTGCGGATCGACGTCAATTGCGTGTTCGAAGGCACCGTTGAAATCGGCGACGGCGCCCGGATCGGCGCCAATTGCGTCATCAGAAACGCGCAGGTAGGCGCCGCAACCCGCATCGAGCCGTTTTCAATGGTGGATGACGCGGTGATGGGCACGAATTGCCGTATCGGCCCGTTTGCCCGCATCCGTCCCGGTACCGCGCTCGCGGCGGATGTCCACATCGGCAACTTCGTTGAAGTCAAGGCGTCAAGCGTTGGCATCGGGTCGAAAGCCAATCACCTTGCCTATGTGGGAGATACGACCGTCGGCCGCAATGTCAATATCGGCGCCGGTACCATCACCTGCAATTACGATGGTGCCTACAAGCATCGAACCGTCATCGGGGACAACGTGCATATCGGTTCGGATGTGCAACTCGTGGCGCCCGTTACCGTGGGCGCCGGCGCCACGATCGGCGCGGGCGCGACGATCACCCGTGACGTTCCGTCCGGCGAACTCACGTATACCGAGAAAAAACAGGTCGTAAAACCCGGCTGGAAGCGGCCGCAGAAAAAAGCAGGCTGACCGGCACGCGCCGGGCAACGCCGGAGACTGAATTGGTTTCACCGTTTTTCCCGGGTCGCATTTTCTTTCAGGAAAGCAAGCCATGTGCGGGATAGTCGGAGCGGTTACTCAGCGTAACGCCGTACCCATTTTGCTCGAAGGCCTTAAACAGCTCGAGTATCGGGGATACGACTCGGCGGGGGTCGCCGTTCTCAACAAAACCATCGAACGCATCCGGTCCACCGGACGCGTCATCGAACTGGAAAAACTGGTCCAGGCGCGCGGTCTGACCGGAACGCTTGGAATTGCCCACACGCGCTGGGCGACGCACGGCGTGCCCTCGGAACGCAACGCGCATCCCCATGTTTCAGGGGGCGTATCGGTCGTGCATAACGGCATCATCGAAAACCACGATGAGATTCGCGCGCGCCTGCAGTCAAAAGGCTACGAATTCCTGTCGGACACGGATACCGAAGTCATCGCCCATCTGGTGCATTCGTATTTGCAGTCCGGCAGCCCGCTGTTTGGCGCCGTGCGTGCCGCCATCGCCGAGCTGGTCGGCGCGTATGCGATCGCCGTCATCTGCGAAACAGAACCCGGTTGTTTGATCGTCGCCCGCCACGGGGCACCGCTTTTGCTCGGGCTGGGACAGCATGAGAATTTCGCGGCATCCGACGCGTCCGCGCTGATCCAGGTCACGCCGCGCATGGTCTACCTCGAAGACGGCGACTGCGCCCAGCTGGGTCTCGATCAGATCACGATCATCGATGCCGCGGGTGCGCGTGTCGAGCGTCCTGTGCATGTTTCGCAGCTCACGTCGACGGCCATCGAACTCGGGCAGTACCGGCATTTCATGCAGAAAGAAATCTTCGAGCAGCCGATGGCGGTCGCCAACACGCTGGAGATGGTTACCAATGCCCAGTCGATTTCGCCGCAACTCTTCGGTGCGGGAGCCGATGCGATTTTTCGCGAGATCGACAGCGTGCTGATCCTGGCGTGCGGGACGAGCTATCACGCAGGCATGGTCGCCCGTTATTGGCTTGAGGGCGTCGCCCGCATTCCCTGCCAGGTCGAAATTGCGAGCGAATACCGCTATCGCGAATCGGTGCCGAACCCCAAAACGCTGATCATTACGATCTCGCAATCCGGCGAGACAGCCGATACTCTCGCCGCACTGCAGTATGCGAAGTCGCTGGGTCAGCGCCATTGCCTGTCAATCTGCAACGTTCCGGAATCCGCGCTCGTTCGCGCTTCCGACCTTCGGTTCCTGACCCGCGCGGGCCCCGAAATAGGGGTTGCGTCCACCAAGGCCTTTACAACCCAGCTAACCGCTCTCGTGCTGCTCACCATGACGCTGGCGAAAGTCCGCGGCCGCCTTACAGCGGAGCGCGAGACCGAGATTCTGCACGCATTGCGACATTTGCCCCAGGCCCTTGCCAACGTGCTTCACGTCGAATTGCAGATCAGAATGTGGGCGGATAAATTCGAATCGCGCCACCATGCCCTGTTTCTTGGCCGCGGAATTCACTGGCCGATCGCCATGGAAGGCGCGCTGAAGCTCAAGGAAATCTCCTATATTCACGCCGAAGCCTATGCCGCCGGCGAACTCAAGCATGGACCGCTGGCGCTGGTGGACAAATTCATGCCGGTGGTTGCGATCGCGCCCAACGATGCGCTGCTCGAAAAGCTCAAGTCGAATCTGCAGGAAGTGCGCGCCCGCGGCGGCGAACTGCACGTGCTCGCCGATCAGGACACCCGATTGACGAGCGATCACGGCGTGCATGTGATCCGCATGCCGGATCACGCGGGAATATTGTCGCCGATATTGCACACCATTCCATTGCAACTGCTCGCGTACCATACCGCACTTGCACGCGGCAACGACGTCGACAAGCCGCGCAACCTGGCCAAATCGGTAACGGTTGAGTAAGGACGCCGGCACAACGACGGCGCCCGACGCGCGCGCTATCCTCAAGCGCGTCTTCGGTTACCACGCGTTTCGCGGACCGCAAGCCGGGATCATCGAGCATGTAACAAATGGCGGCGACTGTCTCGTTCTCATGCCGACCGGCGGCGGCAAGTCGCTGTGCTACCAGATTCCCGCTTTGCTGCGGGCGGGTACGGGGATCGTTGTTTCGCCGCTGATCGCGTTGATGCAGGACCAGGTTGCGGCCTTGCGTGAAGCGGGCGTGCGTGCGGCTTTTCTGAATTCGACTCTCGCGGGTCAGGAATCCGCCGCCGTGGAGCGCGCTCTTATCGCGGGCGAATACGACTTGCTTTACGTGGCGCCCGAGCGGTTGATGACGCCGCGTTTCGGGCAATTGCTCGCCAAACTGCAGGCAGTGACGGGGATCGCGCTGTTCGCGATCGATGAAGCGCACTGCGTTGCGCAGTGGGGCCACGACTTCCGCCCGGAGTATATCCAGCTGTCGATGCTGCACGAGCGGTTTCCGGAGGTGCCGCGCATTGCGCTCACGGCGACGGCGGATAACGTGACGCGCGAGGAGATCATCACCCGCCTCGGACTCGATCGCGCGCAGGTGTTCGTCTCGAGTTTCGACCGGCCGAACATTTGTTACCGCATCGTCGAAAAAGCCAGCCCGAAAGCGCAGTTCCTGGAGTTTCTCGTGGCCGAGCACACAGGAGATGCCGGCATTATCTATTGCCTGTCCCGGCGCAAGGTTGAAGAAACCGCGGCCTGGCTGGTAACCCAGGGATTCAATGCGCTCGCGTATCACGCGGGGATGGATGCCGCGACACGTACGCGCCATCAGGCGCGTTTCCTGCGCGAGGACGCGGTTATCATGGTGGCCACGATCGCTTTCGGGATGGGGATCGACAAACCGGATGTCCGTTTCGTCGCGCATCTTGATCTGCCCAAAAGCGTTGAGGGCTATTATCAGGAGACCGGCCGCGCCGGCCGCGACGGCGCGCCCGCTAATGCCTGGATGGCCTATGGTATCGCCGACGTGGTGAATCATCGCCGCATGATCGATGCGTCGGAAGCCGATGCCCAGTTCAAGCGCGTTGCTGTGGCCAAACTCGACGCGCTGCTCGGGTTGTGTGAAGCGACCGCCTGCCGCCGGGTGCGTTTGCTCGCCTATTTCGGCGAGGCCTCTTCGCCGTGCGGTAATTGCGATATCTGCCTGGACCCGCCACAGGTCTGGGATGGAACCGTCGCGGCGCAGAAGGCATTATCGTGCGTCTTTCGCACCGGACAACGCTTCGGCGCGGGCCATATGATCGATGTGTTGCTCGGGAATGAGACCGCGCGGGTAGTACAATGGGGGCATCGCGCGCTAAGTACGTTCGGCATAGGCGTGGAGTTCACCAAAACGCAATGGCAGGCGGTATTTCGCCAGTTGGTCGGGCAGGGTCTGCTGGCCGTGGATCACGAAGGCTACGGTGCGCTGAAACTGACACAGGCGAGCCGCGCGGTGCTGACGGGCGGACAAACGATCAGCTTGCGGCAGGCGCGTGAAGTACGGCGGGAACGGGGTGCGAAGAAAGGCCGGGGTAAAGTAGCGGGGCCGGCATTTGACGGCGCGGGGCGCGAACTCTGGGAGCGATTGCGCGCATGGCGTGCGGCAACCGCCAGGGAGCACGGCGTGCCTGCCTATGTCGTGTTTCACGACGCGACACTCGTCGAGCTGGTTCGCGAGCGCCCTGCCACGCAGGCCGCGCTGGGCCGCATCTCAGGGGTCGGCACGCGCAAGCTCGAACGCTATGGCGCGGAACTGCTGGCGTTTTTTCGCGACTGAGCTAGTCCACCGGGCGTCGCGGCTTGCGTGGGGCGCGACCGAACAAGCGGTCGTAGAGCCAGTTTGGCAGCACGTGTAAAACGCGTGCGACGATCGCCATCTGCCACGGGATGACCGCGAAACTCCTGCCGCGGCGCACGACCCCGGCGATGCTCCGCGCCGCGGCTTCAGCGCTCAGTATAAAGGGCATCGGATACGGATTCTGCGACGTCATAGGAGTTGCTATATACCCGGGGCAAATCGTTATGGCTTTGACGCCACTCGCGCGCAATTCCACGCGCAGGCTTTCGAGATACGCGATAGCGGCCGCTTTGGACGCCGAGTAGGCTGCGGCGCCGGGGATCCCGCGGTAACCGGCTACGCTCGCTATGCCGACCAGCTTGCCGCGGCGGGCGGCGCGCATGGCGGCAATAAACGGCTGAAAAGTGTGCACCATGCCGACCAGATTGATGTCGATCACGTCCCTGAATGCGGCCATGTCCTCGGCGAATTCGGTGAGCGTGCCGACGCTGACACCCGCATTCGCGATCACGATGTCCGGACAGCCGTGGTGCTCCAGAAAATCCGCCGCGGCCGCCTGCAACGCAGCTGAGTCGCGCACATCGAGGGGATAAATCCGGACCGGCACGGAGAGCTTCTCCGCCAGCCGCTCGAGCGCGGTTTTGCGCCGCGCGATCAGCCCGAGCACCGCGCCGTGGCGCGCATAATGATGCGCCAATGCGGCGCCTATACCGCTGGAGGCGCCCGTGATAATTACGCGGAGCATGCGCGGGGCAGCAGCGTAAAAGGCGGGTGCCGCAAGCACCCGGGGGGCGCTATTTGCCGGCTTTCGCGGCCCGCTGCTGCCGCGCCAGGCGGATCATGCCATCGAGTATATCGATGGTTTTGGCAGACGATCCATCGGTCAGGTATTTGCCGTCAACGACCAGCGACGGCGTGCCCTGAATGTCGTAATCGACCGTCAATTTTCGCGCGCGCTCCACTTTCTGGCGCGTTTCGTCGGAGCGGTAGATCGCCATGAATTTTTCGGCGTCGAGGCCGTGTTTCGCGGCCCACTCCGACATGACCTTTTCCTGGCTCATGTAGAGGTCCTCGACATGGTAGCTGTGATACACCGCCGCATGCAGGCGTTCGACCTCGCCCATGGCCTCCAGCGCGAAATACGTTTTCGCAAGCGGTACCCACGTATCGCGGCGCACAACCGGGAAGTGGCGCAATACGACATCGGCGGGCTTGTTCTGGCGCCAGCGTTCGACCCGCGGACGCAGCTCGTTGCAATGCTGGCAGCCGTAGAAAAAGAAATCGATGACCTCAATGCGCTCTCCCGTCTCGACCGGCTGCTGGGGAATTTCGCGATAATCCACATTGAGTTTTAGCTGCTGCGCGGCGGCCGGCAATGCAATGCACGCGAGGGACAGCCAGCATATTGCAAGCCGAAGCATGAGGTGGGCAGGCGCGGACATGGCTTACTTCTTTTGACTGCGTTCCTTGCGCACCTGCGCAATTAACTGGTCGACTGCATTGAAGAAGCGGTCATAATTCACGCTGTTGTCCGGGTTGCCGAAGCTCGACGGGCTGATCAGGTATCTGCCGTCGATGGCCAGCGCGGGCGTGCCCGCGACGTCGTAATTGCGCGTCATCTCCTCGGAGCGTTTGGTGCGGCTGTTCACCGCGAAGGAATTATAAGTGTCGAGAAATTTCTGCTTGTCGGCACCCTTGCTGCCCAGCCATTCCGCGATTGCGCGTGAATCGTTGACCATGGCACGTTGCTTGCCCGGATCCTTTTCCTGGTGAATGGCGGCGAATATTGCATCGTGATACTTGACCGCCAGGCCCATCGCGTCGAGCGCATAGTAGGTGCGCGTGAGGGGTTCCCATGCGGGCGCGCCGAAAGTCCCCGGCACCGGCCGGAACTCCACATCCGCGGGTTTGCGCTTGAGCCAGGCGTTGAGCGACGGCTCGAGGTGGTAGCAGTGCGGACAACCGTACCAGAAAAATTCAATCACCTCGATTTTTTTGCCGCTATCGGAAGGTTGCGGCGGACTGATCAGGTTGTAATCGCGACCGGCGACCGGCAACTGCTGCGCCACCCCGTTGCCGGCGACAAATAGCGCGAGCAGCGCTGCCGCATAACCCAACCGTTTCAACAGCTTCATCATTTCTCCCTTCAAATTTATCTGCCAGGTGGCGTCGACGCTTCGCGAATCTTGATTAGACTGGTTTCGATGCCGTTTTGTTTCAGGGTATCGCGTGCGCGATTGAGTTCTTCGATCATAGTATAAGGGCCAACGCGCACGCGGTGCCAGACCCCCTTGTCAGGCAGGGCGGTCGTCTGGATGCTCGCTTCGACGCCGAGCAGCGCGAGCCGTGCCTTGAGGTTGTCGGCGTCAGGAGCGTTCTGGAATGCCCCCGCCTGCAGATAGTAAGTCTCGTTCGCAGCGGCCGGCGCAGTCTTTTTTTGCGCGTCCTTGAATTGCTGTTCGGTGACCTGCTCCTCAGACCCGGGCAGGATCTTGTAAAAATCAAACCGCGGCTTGCCGTCCTTCGCTTTGGCGCCGCCGTCATCGGTCCTGGCGCCTTCGGTGCTGTTCGGCGTTTCGCTTTTCACCGGCGGAACGGTCCGGTTAACGAACGGTGTCGGCATCCGGTTGATATACCAGGCTACGCCAAGCGCAATGCCAAGCCCGAGCAGAAGTCCGATCAGAATGCCGAATATCAACGACCCCGCGCCGCTTTTGCGGTCGCCGGGTTTTCGCGAGGACTCTTTGTAGTCTTTCGTCATTGATGGAATCCTACATTTTTTCCGGCGCGGACACACCCAGCAGGGCGAGCCCGTTATGTAACACCTGCCGAACGGCAACGGCAAGCGCCAGGCGCGCGAGTTTAACGGAATCGTCAGGCACCAGCACGCGGGTCGAATTATAGTAGCTGTGAAAGTCGGCCGCGAGCGCGCGCAAATAGAACGCAATCAGGTGCGGCGACAATTCGCGCGCCGCGTTCTCGATTACGACGGGATATTCCGCCAATGCCGACAGCAGGGCCGTTTCCTGCTCGGCCGTTAACGGCGCCGGATCGGCGGCGGCGAGGCCGGCAGCCTCGCCGCCCCACTGCTCGAGCACGCTGCATACGCGAGCGTGCGCGTACTGCACATAATAGACCGGATTGTCATTGCTCTGCGATTTTGCGAGGTCGAGATCGAAATCCAGGTGCTGGTCGCTTTTGCGCAGCACGTAGAAAAAACGCGCTGCGTCGTTGCCGACTTCACGGCGCAGCTCGCGCAGCGTGACAAACTCACCGGCGCGTGTCGACATCGACACCTTCTGGTCGCCGCGATACAGCACCGCGAATTGTACGAGAGCAACGTCCAGCCGGTCAGGATTCATGCCCAGCGCCGCGAGCGCGCCTTTGACGCGCGGGATATAACCGTGATGATCGGCGCCCCACACGTCGATAATGCGCTCGAAGCGGCGTTCCATCTTGTCAAGGTGATAGGCAATGTCCGAAGCAAAATAGGTAAATTGACCGTTTTCGCGGCACACGACCCGATCTTTCTCATCGCCGAACGCCGTCGAGCGAAACCACGTCGCTCCGTCTTTGATGTAGAGATGTCCTGCGGCGTCCAGCCGCGCGACGGCGCTTGCGACCTTGCCCGAGTCGTATAACGATTGTTCCGAATACCAGCAATCGAAGTGAACGCCGAACTGCGCGAGATCCCCGCGACAGTCGTCCAGTTGAGCGGTGAGCACGTGGCCGTGGATGGTTGCGTAATCGGCAGCCAACAGGCGTTTGGCGCCGGCGATCAAATGGTCAAGGTAGGACTCCGCATCCTGGACTGCGTCGGGTGCGGAAGCGAGTAAGTCCGGGCCATTGCGCAGATACCGTCTGCCGTCTCGTGCCAGTAGACCGCGTGCCATTGCCGTTACGTATTCGCCCTGATAAGCGTTGGCGGGAAACGGGATACCGGTCGCGACGAGCTCGAGGTAACGCAGCCACGTTGACAGCGCGAGTATGTCCATCTGCCTGCCGGCATCGTTAACGTAGTATTCGCGCTGCACGTCGAAGCCCGCCGCCGACAGCACGTTGGCAAGGCTTGCACCGAACGCCGCGCCGCGTCCGTGGCCGACATGCAGCGGTCCGGTCGGGTTGGCCGAGACGAATTCGACCTGGATTTTCTTGCCCCCGCCCGCATGGCTGCGACCGTAGTTGATGCCTCGCGCCAGAATGTGCGGCACGACCGCGCCTTTGATCGCGGGCTGCAGAAAAATGTTGATGAATCCGGCACCTGCGATCTCGGCCTTGGCGATATACGGTGATGTGGGCATCGCGGCAATCAGCGTGGCCGCAATCTCGCGCGGATTGCGTTTCAGCATTTTTGCCAATTGCATCGCGACGCTGCATGCGTAGTCGCCATGCTGCGCCTGCCTGGGGCGTTCGACCACGACCGATACGTGCTCTGACGTGACCGTTGCGGTTGCCGCATGCAGTATGCTCGCCACATGCGCGCGCAAGTCGGGGAATGCGTGGATTGTCATGAATGACTGCTGTATCGCGATAGCGAGCGCGCCGGCGGGTAAAAAGTTGCGAATTCTAGCACGGAGCGCCGCGCCGGCCCCCGCTGGCGCGTTTCACAGCTCGAGTGGGTCGACGTCGAGTGCCCAGCGCACATCACGCGCGCCCGTGGTTTCGAGTCGCGCGCGCCATGCGCGCAGGAACCTTTGCAACGCGGTGCGTGAACGCCCCTGTATGGTCAAATGCGCTCGTTCAAGACCCGCCAGACGGACCAGGGTCGCGGGTACCGGGTCAAATAGCGTCACACCGCTATCGATGTCGGCCGCACAGCTTGTCGCGCGGGTCAGGAAACGCAGCGCATCATCGAGCCGCGGGGCTTCCGCGCGAAGCGCAGCCTGGTGCACGAATGGCGGAAACGCCGCCTGTTTGCGCTCCGCCAGCAGTTCCCGCGCATAGGACGGATAGTCATGACGGCCCAACGCCCGGTACAGAGGGTGCTGGGGAAACTCGGTTTGTATCAATACTCGACCCCGCAATGTGCCGCGTCCCGCGCGTCCCGCGACCTGCGTCAGCCGGGCGAACAAGCGTTCGCCGGCGCGAAAGTCGGTGCTGTACAGCGAACTGTCTGCGTTGAGGACGCCGACCAGGTTGAGTTGTGGAAAATCATGCCCTTTCGCGAGAATTTGGGTGCCGACCAGAATATCGACTTCCTGCGCCTGAATCCGGGCGCGCATTGCCTGCCAGGCGTGTTTGCGGCGTGTGCTGTCGCGGTCAACGCGCAGGATGCGTGCAGCCGGAAATGTGCGCGCCAGCGCGCTTTCGATGCGTTGCGTCCCCTGTCCAAGCGGCAGCAGATCCTGGTTACCGCATTGCGGGCACACAGCGTGGACGCGCTCATGGTGGCCGCAGTGGTGGCAGTGCAAACGCCGGTCCATTGCATGCAACACCAGCTTTGCGGAGCAGCGATGGCAATCCGCAGTCCAACTGCAGCTCCGGCAGATCAGCACAGGTGCGTAGCCGCGGCGGTTGATGAACACCAGGCTCTGCTCTTTGCGCTTCATGGTCTCGCTGATGGCCTTTAGCAGTTCCTGCGACAGACCATCGATGAGCGGTTTTTGCCGCGTATCCACGAACTCGATGTCCGGCGGCATCGCGTTGACACGCTGGGTCAGCGTCAACAGCCGGTACCCGCCGTTCAATGCCTTGTGATAGGTCTCCAGCGCAGGCGTCGCCGAGCCCAGGATGATCGGAATAGCGCGCTGTTTCGCACGTACCAATGCAAGGTCGCGCGCAGAATAACGCAGTCCGTCCATTTGCTTGAACGAAGCATCATGTTCTTCGTCGACGACAATCAGCCCAAGTTTGGGCAATGGCGTGAATATTGCGAGGCGAGTGCCGAGCACGACGCCGGCAAGTCCGGATTGCGCGGCGAGCCACCCATGTAAGCGCTCGCTCTCGTTGAGCCCGCTGTGCAGAGATACCATATTGGCGGCGGGAAACCGTGCGCGCACCTGCGACTCAAGTTGCGGGGTCAGGTTGATTTCAGGCACCAGCAGCAATGTTTGTTTGCCTCGCGCAAGTGCCGCGGCCACCAGCTGCAAGTACACTTCGGTTTTACCGCTACCGGTGACACCGAACAGCAGCCATGGCATGAAACCGTCACCGGCTCCACGGACGCTCGCAACGGCGGCGCACTGCTCATGGGTAAGCGTGCGTCCCGACGGCAATGTCAGCGCGTCGCCGGGGGCGCAGGGTGTTAAGCGCGTATCCGTGTCAATGACCCGTTCAATCCAGCCAAGCTCAACCATGGTTTTCAATGCCGATCGCGCCCTTGGCGCAACGGCGCGCAAGCGCGCCTCATCGACGCCATGGTTCGCGCTCTGCAACAAACTCAATAACTCGCGCTTGATGGCCGCGCGTGCCGGCACCGTTGCCGCATCGACGTTGCGTCCCGCCGTCGTGAGGATGTAGTGTGCGCTCACCGCGAGTTCTATCGCCTGCCGTCGCCGCAGTCGTGTTGGCAGAGAGTTCAGGATCACCGCGCCAAGCGGGTGGTGATAGTAATCGCTGCAAAACTTGAGCAATTGCAATACGTCGTCGGGCAGCGGCGGAACATCGCGCTGAACACTTAACACGCGGCGTATGCGCTGCGCCGCCAATGCCGTGGTGTCCGTCAGTTCGACGATCACGCCAACTGCAATTTTTTTACCGAACGGCACCAATACGCGCCTGCCGATGTCGTCGCGAGTGACCGCGGTCGCACGGTAATCGAACAGAATCGGCAGCGGGACGTCGAGGGCAACTCGAACAAAATTCACGGTGGAGCCATGCGCACTGGTGGTTAGCGAAAAATTCTCGCGTCAATTCTTGAAAATGCGAGGCAACTTGCTTATCGGATACAAAAATTTGCTTTGCATATCGTATCTGTGGATAACCTTGTTGATTAATTCCTGGGCGGGTCTGGGACGGCTCCTGCCGTGGCCAACTGATTTTCTTGCGTTTTTTGTCAGACAGAATATATTAAGCATTAAATCAATAACTTAAAAACCATCATCGAGAAATGCCACAGTGTTGCGGAAAGATCGTTCCCCGCAATCACTTGCTGTGCATAAGTTTGCGACGGGCCCTCCCCGCAAAGCCAGAACCGGCGCGGGTTTTCAGTGGTAAGCGGCGCTGAGCCCGTGTACCGCGTCGACCAGTGCCGTTACATTTTCAGGAGGAGTAAACTGAGAAATGCCGTGGCCTAAATTAAATACATGCCCATTCCCGCGGCCAAAACTTTCCAGAACCAAGCCGGCTTCACGCCGGATTGTTTCGGGTGACGATAACAATACCGCCGGATCCAGGTTGCCTTGTAGCGCGACGCTTGCACCGACGCGCTTGCGCGCCATGCCGAGATCGACCGTCCAGTCCAGGCCAAGCGCATCGCAACCGATGGCGGCGATACTTTCGATCCAGCCGCCGCCGCCGCCCTTCGTGAAGACAATACTCGGCACTCGCACGCCGGCATGCTCGCGTTTCAACCCCGCTACAATGCGCGCGGTATACGCAAGCGAGAACTCGTGGAACGCGGCGTGGGACAACACGCCGCCCCAGGTATCAAACACCATGACCGCTTGTGCGCCGGCCTCAATTTGCGCATTCAAGTAAGCGGTCACTGCGGTGGCATTCACGCCGAGTATGCGATGCAGCAGATCGGGCCGCTGGTAAAGCATTTTCTTGACCACCGCAAAATCACGGCTCCCCTGACCTTCAATCATGTAGCACGCGAGCGTGAACGGGCTGCCGGAAAATCCGATCAGTGGTACACTGCCGGCCAGCGCGCGGCGTGCCTGGCTGACCGCATCGAGCACATATCGCAGGTGACTTCCGGGGTCAGGCGCGGACAAATCCCGAATCTCCCACTCTTCGCGCAGCGGGCGCTCGAACTTGGGCCCCTCGCCTTCCGCGAAATACAAACCAAGCCCCATCGCATCGGGAATAGTCAGGATATCTGAAAATACGATCGCCGCGTCCAAAGCATAACGCGCAAGCGGTTGCAGCGTGACCTCGGTCGCAAGATTCGGGTTTTTGCACAACGCCAGAAAATCGCCGGCGCGGGCGCGCGTCTGATTGTATTCCGGCAAATAACGCCCCGCCTGACGCATCAGCCAGACGGGCGTGTAGGGCGTCGGCTCGCGCAGCAGCGCGCGGATCAGCGTATCGTTTCGCAGCCTGGACATATTCGTCGGACGTGAGGCATCATTTGCTCTTTTGCGGTGGATCCTGCGCTGCCGTGCCGTAAAAACAACCGTTATTCCAGCGGGCGCTTTCTGCCGGACACCGGAACCGCTCGGTTAGTGTTCGCCTCCGGAGCGGTTACCGCGCTATCGCGGCAATACGGAGGATCCCATCAGAAATTCGTCGACTGCGCGTGCGCATTGGCGCCCTTCGCGGATCGCCCAGACGACGAGCGACTGGCCGCGGCGGACGTCACCGGCAGCGAAGACTTTTGACACCGTGGTCGCGTAGCAACCGGGTCCGTCGGTCGACGCGCTGGCGTTGCCGCGCGAATCTTTCTCGACGCCAAATGCGTCAAGCATCGACCGCACGGGCGATACGAAGCCCATTGCGAGCAGTACCAGATCCGCCTTCATCTCGAATTCCGAACCCGCCACTTCCTGCATTTTTCCATCTTTCCACTCGACGCGCGCGGCGATCAGCCTTTCAACCCTGCTGCTGCTGCCTTCGAAGCGCTTGGTTGCGACGGCCCAGTCGCGCTTGGCGCCCTCTTCGTGCGAGGAGGAGGTACGCAGCCTTTGCGGCCAGTACGGCCATACCGGATTCTGGTCGATGTCCGGCGGCATCGGCAGCAACTCGAATTGCGTCACGCAAGCGGCGCCATGACGATTCGATGTCCCGACGCAGTCAGAACCGGTATCGCCGCCGCCGATAATGACCACATGCTTACCGCTCGCCCACAAGTCGGGTACGTCGGCATCACCGGCGACGCGGCGGTTTTGCAAGGGCAGAAAATCCATCGCGAAATGAACACCATCAAGTTCGCGACCGGGTACTGGCAAGTCGCGTGATTGCTCCGCGCCCCCGGCCAGCACGACGGCATCAAACTCGTCGGCAATAGTCGCCGCGTCCAGCGTTGTCGCGGGGCTGTTTCCGGCGCCAACCGGCGCCTTGCCCACGGCGTGATTTGTCTTGAACTCGACGCCTTCGGCGCTCATTTGCTCGACCCGGCGATCGATCAGCCATTTCTCCATTTTGAAATCGGGAATGCCGTAGCGCAACAATCCGCCGACGCGGTCGTTTTTTTCGAATACCACTATCTCATGCCCCGCGCGGGCCAGCTGTTGCGCACAAGCAAGCCCCGCCGGACCGGAACCGACGACCGCGACACGTTTGCCGGATCGCGTCGCCGGCGTTGCCGGCTTGACCCACTTCTCTTCCCAGGCCCTGTCGATGATCGCGTGTTCTATCGACTTGATGCCGACGGCATCGTTGTTGATGCGCAGCGTGCAGGCTTCCTCGCAGGGCGCCGGACACACGCGCCCGGTGAACTCCGGGAAATTATTGGTCGAGTGCAGCGTTTCAATTGCGGCCTGCCAATCCTGCCTGTAAACAAGGTCGTTGAAGTCGGGGATGATGTTGTTAACCGGACAGCCCGTCATGCAAAAAGGAGTGCCGCAGTCCATGCACCGCGCGCTCTGCGTCTTTGCATCACCTTCGCTCAGGTGGTGGACGAATTCCCGGTAGTGCTGTTTACGCGATCCGGTGTCGTCGCTGGCTTCCTGCAGGCGGTTAAACTCCAGGAATCCGGTTATCTTGCCCATAGTGTGGATTCCGCGCTCTGGTTGAATTTCACGCCGCGACCTGGCGGCCGGCTGCCGCGAGTTCGGTGAGCGCGCGTTTGTATTCTTTCGGGAACACCTTGACGAAACGCATGCGATAGACGTTCCACTTCTCGAGTATTTCGTGCGCGCGGCTGCTGCCGGTATAACGGGCGTGGTTTTCGATCAGGCGCTTCAAAACCGTCTCGTCGGCCAGCCCTTGATGCCAGATGTCGCGGGCCATTTTTGCAGCCTGCTCGAGCTCCGACAAAACGGGTTCAAGGTCGACCATGGACATATTGCAGTACTTGCCAAACGCGCCATCTTCGTCAAACACATAGGCGATGCCGCCCGACATGCCGGCCGCGAAATTGCGGCCAGCCGCGCCAAGCACGACGACCGTACCCCCGGTCATGTACTCGCAGCCATGGTCGCCGACACCTTCCACCACCGCGCACGCTCCGGAATTACGCACCGCAAAGCGTTCGCCCGCGACGCCACGAAAATAGGCCTCGCCCGCGATTGCGCCATAGAGCACGACGTTGCCGGTAATGATGTTTTTCAGGGGGTCGCCGCGGAACTTGGGCGATGGTTGAACGCTGATGCGGCCACCCGAGAGCCCCTTGCCGCAATAGTCGTTGGTGTCGCCGATCAAGTCGAGGGTCACGCCGCGTGCGAGGAACGCCCCGAAGCTTTGACCGGCGGAGCCGGCGAAACGGATATGCACCGTATGGTCCGGCAGCCCCTCGTGACCGTAGCGCGACGCGATCTCACCCGACAGCATGGTGCCGACCGTGCGGTTAATATTGCGGATGGGCATTTCAATGGTCACCTTCGTGCCGTGCTCAAGCGCGGGCTTGGCAAGCTCGATCAGGCGATGGTCAAGCGCGCGTTCCAGGCCGTGGTCCTGGCTTTCGCAGTGAAGGCGCGATACCTCGGCAGGCACTTGCGGCTGATAAAATACTTTTGAAAAGTCGAGCCCCCTGGCCTTCCAGTGCTCGATGCCTTTTCTGGTGTCGAGCAAGTCAGCGCGCCCGATCAGATCGCTGAACTTGCGCACGCCGAGCCGCGCCATCAACGCGCGCGCCTCTTCGGCGACGAAGAAGAAATAATTGATTACGTGTTCCGGTTTGCCCTGGAATTTCCGGCGCAGCACGGGATCCTGCGTTGCGACGCCCACCGGGCACGTGTTCAGATGACACTTGCGCATCATGATGCAGCCGGACGCGACGAGCGGCGCCGTCGCAAAGCCAAATTCGTCGGCGCCCAGCATGGCACCGATCACCACGTCACGACCGGTTTTCATTTGCCCGTCCGCCTGCACCGCGATGCGACCGCGCAGGCGGTTGAGCACCAGCGTCTGCTGCGTTTCAGCGAGCCCCAGTTCCCACGGCGTGCCGGCGTGCTTGATCGACGACCATGGCGAAGCGCCCGTCCCGCCGTCATGGCCGGAAATCGTCACGTGATCGGCCTTCGCCTTGGCCACGCCCGCGGCGACCGTGCCGACGCCGACCTCGGAAACCAGCTTGACGCTGATGGAGGCGCGCGGATTCGCGTTCTTCAGATCGTGGATCAGCTGCGCCAGGTCTTCGATCGAATAAATGTCATGGTGCGGCGGCGGCGAAATGAGTTCAACGCCCGGCGTCGAATACCGCAGCAGCGCAATATATCCGGACACCTTGCGCCCCGGCAGTTGACCGCCTTCACCGGGCTTGGCGCCCTGCGCCATTTTTATCTGAATCTGCTCCGCTGACGCGAGGTATTCAGCGGTTACGCCAAAACGGCCGGAGGCGACCTGCTTGATTTTGGACTTCAGTAAATCGCCCGCCTTAAGCACGATGTCCCGTTCGACATTACTTTTTCCGAGCCGTGACGCCAGTGTCTCGCCCGCCTTCACCGGCGCATAGCGATTGCGGTCTTCGCCGCCCTCGCCCGTGTTCGATTTGCCGCCGATCCGGTTCATCGCGACCGCCAGCGTGGTATGCGCCTCGGTGGAGATCGATCCCAGCGACATTGCGCCGGTCGAAAAACGCCGGACGATGTCCGACGCCGGTTCGACTTCCTCGATCGGCACGGGAGAACAACGGTCAAACTGGAACTCGAACAATCCGCGGAACGTCATGTGCCGCTTCGATTGATCATTGATAATCTGCGCGTATTCCTGGTACGTTGCAGACGAATTACTGCGCGTCGAGTGCTGCAATTTGGCTATCGCATCCGGAGTCCACATGTGGTCTTCCCCGCGCACGCGATACGCGTATTCGCCGCCGGCATCGAGCGCGTGCGCAAGCACCGGATCATCGTTGAACGCCGCCTGGTGGATACGCATCGCCTCTTCGGCGACTTCGAAGACGCCGATGCCTTCGATATTGGACGTCGTACCTGCAAAGTATTTGTCGATCAGCGCACGCGACAAGCCGACGGCCTCGAAAATCTGCGCTCCGGTATACGACATGTACGTGGAGATGCCCATCTTGGACATCACTTTGCGCAAGCCCTTGCCGGTTGCCTTGACGAAATTCTTGATGGCTTTTTTGCCGTCGACGTCCAGTCCGGCCCGACCGCCATGCGCGAGATCGAGCAGCGTTTCCAGGGCGAGGTAGGGATGTACTGCCTCTGCCCCATACCCGCCGAGCAGCGCAAAGTGATGCACTTCGCGTGCCGAACCCGTTTCCGCAACCAGGCCGGTCGAGGTGCGCAGCCCTTTGCCGACGAGATGCTGGTGAATGGCCGAGAGGGCAAGCAACGCCGGAATCGCGACGTGGTCGCGATCCACCTTACGGTCGGAAATAATCAATATCGAATAGCCGCTGCGCACCGCGTCCTCGGCCTGGGCGCGCAGCGAGGCGAGCCGGGCTTCGATAGCCTGCCTGCCCCACGCGACCGGATAGCAGATATCGAGTTCGAACGATTTGAATTTGCCCTGGGTGTAGCGGTCGATGTGCCGGATTTTTTCCATTTCATAGAAATCGAGCACCGGCTGGCTGACTTCCAGCCGCAATGGCGGGTTCTGTTCGTCTATGCCCAGCAGATTCGGCTTGGGCCCGATGAACGAGACCAGTGACGTCACGAGCTCTTCGCGTATCGGGTCGATCGGCGGGTTCGTAACCTGCGCGAACAATTGCTTGAAATAGTGAAACAGCGTCTTGTTCTTGTTCGACAGCACTGCCAGCGGGGAGTCGTTGCCCATCGAGCCGATCGGCTCCTCGCCATTCGCCGCCATCGGTGTCATCAGGAACTTGGTGTCTTCCTGCGTATAGGCAAATGCCTGCTGGCGGTCGAGCAGCGACACGCTGGAGCGCTCGGGCTGCTGCTTGTCGCTCTCGACGTCATCGAGTTTGACGCGGATGCGCTCCATCCATTCGCCATAAGGCCGTGCGTTGGCCAGCGTGTCTTTGAGTTCCTGGTCGTCGACGATGCGACCTTTCTCCAGGTCGACGAGGAACATCTTGCCGGGCTGCAGGCGCCATTTCTTGACGATTTTTTCCTCAGGGATCAGCAGGCAGCCGCATTCGGAGCCCATGATCACCAGGTCGTCGTCAGTAACGATATACCGGGCTGGGCGCAATCCATTGCGATCCAGCGTGGCGCCGATCTGACGGCCGTCGGTAAATGCGATTGCGGCCGGACCATCCCACGGCTCCATCATCGCGGCGTGATATTCATAGAACGCGCGGCGATTGGCATCCATCAGGGTATCGCTTTCCCACGCCTCGGGGATCATCATCATTACCGCATGCGCCACCGAATAGCCGCTCATGACGAGCATCTCGAGCGCGTTATCGAATGACGCCGAATCGGACTGGCCGTCGTAAATCAGCGGCCATAGCTTGTCCAGATCCTTGCCGAGTATCGGGCTGGAAATCGCGCCCTGGCGCGCGCGGATCCAGTTTACGTTGCCGCGCAACGTGTTGATCTCGCCGTTGTGCGCAATCAGGCGAAACGGATGCGCAAGATTCCAGGTGGGAAACGTATTGGTCGAGAAGCGCTGGTGCGCGAGCGCGAGCGCCGATACGACACGCGGATCCTGCAGGTCCTTGTAATAGGCGCCGACCTGCCCCGCCAGCAGCATGCCCTTGTAGACGATCGTGCGCGCCGACATCGACGGCGTGTAAAACTCCTTGCCGTGCGCGAGCTTAAGGGCCTGTATCGCGTGGCCTGAGCTCTTGCGTATGATGTAGAGTTTGCGTTCCAGTGCATCGGTAACGGTTACGCCTCTGTCGCGACCGATAAACACCTGCCGGATTACCGGTTCAATCTTCCTGACCGACTCGCCGAGCCCCGCGTTGTCGCAGGGCACGTCGCGCCAGCCGAGCAGTATCTGCCCCTCCTCCTTGATTGCGCGTTCGATCTCATATTCGCACGCCAGCCGGGAAGCCGGTTCCTGCGGCAGGAACACCATGCCGACGCCATAGTGGCCGGGCGGCGGCAACTTGATGTCCTGCAGCGCCATTTCTTCGCGCAGGAATGCGTCCGGAATCTGCAGCAGGATGCCGGCGCCATCGCCCGCGAGGGGGTCCGCGCCGACGGCGCCGCGATGCGTCAGATTCTTGAGAATCTGCAGTCCCTGTTCGACGATAGAATGGGATTTCTTGCCCTTGATATGGGCAACGAAGCCGACGCCACACGCGTCGTGTTCATTGGCCGGGTCGTAAAGTCCTTGGGCAAGAGGCGGCTGATTCACGTTCTACCTCGCGGGTCAAAAAAAGCCGGGTGGACGACCGCCGGCTGGGTGCAAAATATGCAGGGAAACCGAGTAAATATACAGGCTCGCGCGCGAGACTTCAATACCCTGAAAAATAACTCTAATTCAGGGGCTTATCGCTGACTCAGCGCCGCTATGCTGCGGCGCGCCAAACCCGGGGCTAAATTTCGTCAACCGCGTAAAGGCGGCGGTATTCGCGGATCGCGTAACGATCCGTCATGCCGGCAATGTAATCGGCAACGGTACGCGCGGTATCTGCCGTCGCCAACGCGTGGTATTGGGGCGGCATCAGGCGGGGTTCGCTGAAGAAAGCGTGAAACAAGTCACTCACTATGCGTCGCGCTTTGTTTGTCATGCGCGCCACTTGGTGATGTTGGTAAAGATTTTGGCGCAAAAACCGTTTGAGTTCCTGCTGCTGGCGTTCAATTGCGGTGCCGAAAGCGATCAGTGGCGGCGCCGCCCGCACCTCGCTAATTTCACGCGGCGCATACGACTTGATGTTTTTCGCGGACTGACGGGTGAGATCCATGACCAAGGTGCCGATCATTCTTCTCACAGTCTCGTGGACCAGCCGCCGCGGGTCGATTTCAGGATGCGCGCGGCGCACTTCTTTCATGTGGCGCGCGAAAATTGCGACCCGCGAGAGTTGTTCGACCGTTATCAGTCCCGAACGCAAGCCATCATCAACATCGTGGTTGTTATAGGCGATTTCATCCGCCAGATTAGTGAGTTGCGCTTCGAGCGAAGGCCGTTGCCGGTTCACGAAACGTTCGCCAACCGCGCCGAGCAGGCGCGCATTCTTCAGCGCGCAATGTTTCAGAATACCTTCGCGCGTCTCAAAGCACAGATTCAGGCCATCAAATGCCGCGTACCGCTGTTCGAGCAGATCAACAACGCGCAGCGACTGCAGGTTATGCTCGAATCCGCCGTGAGATTTCATGCACGCGTGCAAAGCCTCCTGTCCCGCATGTCCGAACGGCGTATGGCCGAGGTCGTGCGCCAACGAGATTGCCTCGACCAGATCTTCGTTGAGCTGCAAATTGCGCGCCACCGATCGAGCGATTTGCGCAACCTCGAGGCTGTGCGTTAACCGCGTGCGAAAAAGATCGCCTTCATGATTGACAAAAACCTGCGTCTTGTATTCGAGCCGGCGAAACGCAGTCGAATGGATGATGCGGTCGCGGTCGCGCTGAAATTCGCTGCGGCCAACCGGCGGCGGTTCGCGCCAGGCGCGGCCGCGCGTGTTATGCCGTCCGATCGCATAAAGCGCGGGTTTACGCATGCGCAATTGAGGCGCCGAGCGCGGTTTTTAGCGCGCGCCGCGGCACCTCGGCGGTTAAGAACGCCGAGCCTAATGCACGCAACAGGACAAAACGGATCTTCCCACCCGTGACTTTCTTGTCGATGCCCATCAGCTCAATATAACGGTCCAGCCCGAGATCAGGCGCGATGACCGGCAGACCGGCGCGTTCCAGCAGCTTCACGATGCGCGCCACGTCGGCGGGGTCGAGCATGCCCATCGCCTGGGATACGCGCGCCGCGATCACCATGCCCGCGGCAACTGCCTCGCCGTGCAGCCATGCGCCATAGCCCAGCCCGGCTTCGATCGCGTGCCCGAACGTGTGGCCGAGATTAAGCAGCGCGCGTTCACCGTGCTCCTCGCGCTCATCGGCGACGACGACTTCGGCCTTGTTTTCGCACGACCGCTGAACTGCATAGGCCAGCGCGGCGGCGTCGCGGCGCAGGAGGGCTTCCATATTGCGTTCAAGCCAGTCGACAAAGGGCAAGTCCCGGATCAGACCGTACTTGATGACCTCGGCAAGACCCGCGCTGACTTCGCGTTTTGCCAGCGTGTCGAGCGTCGTGGTGTCGGCAATCACGGCCAGAGGCTGGTAGAACGCGCCGATCATGTTTTTGCCGCGCGGATGATTGATGGCGGTCTTGCCGCCGACCGAGGAGTCGACCTGCGCAAGCAGCGTAGTCGGCAATTGTATGAAAGGCACGCCCCGCAGGTAGGTTGCCGCAGCGAAGCCGGTGAGGTCGCCAATGACTCCGCCGCCCAGGGCTATAAGCGTCGTATTGCGCTCGCAGCGAGCGGCCAGCAAAGCGTCGAACACCGAATTCAGTACGCGCCAATTCTTGTATTGCTCACCTGCGGGCACCACGACAGGAGTGACGCTGACGCCTGCCGCCGTGAGCGCGCGGGTGACCGTGTCGAGGTACAAGGATGCAAGTGTCGTGTCGGTAACCAAAGCGACGCGCTTTTGCCGCAAGTGTTGCGTGACGAGATCGGCGCGCCCGAGCAACCGGTCACCGATGTAAATCGGATAATCCCGACCGGCCAATGCCACCTGAACAGTATGCATGATTTTCTTGACTCTTATGGGATCGTAAAACGAGGTCAGTCGTCTATTCCGGGCG
>JAYWDM010000370.1:0-4478 GCA_043779885.1 Betaproteobacteria bacterium
TGGTGAGCAGATGCCACGCACCCATGTTGCCGGTGAGGAACATGTCGCGGTAATCGTCATCCCCAAGGGCGATGCCGGCACCGGCAAAGACCTGGCGCGTGGCCTCGCAATACAAGTGCTCGGTGTCGACCAGCACGCCGTCGTTGTCCCACAGGATCGCTTTGAACATGGGGTGCGTCACTCCGCCAGTTCGGCGAAAATCTGCTTGGTGCGCGCGACGCGCTCGGCGACTTCGTGCAGATCGGCGCTGACCTTGAGCCGGTCCTGGCCCGCGAGTTTGTAGTGTTTGTTGCGGTGTATGAGCTGCATCACGCGCGCGGCGTCGATCGGCGGATTGGGCACGAACTGCAGTTGCACGCCGGATTCCGACGCGTCGATGCGCGCGATGCCCAGCGGTTTGCCGAGCACGCGCAGCCGGTGGCACTCGAGCAGGGTTTTGGCGTGCGGCGGCGGCACGCCGAACCGATCGACGAGTTCCTCATGCATTGAGTCAAGTTGCTCCGCCGTCTCGCAGTTGGCGAGCCGCTTGTAAATGACGAGGCGTTCGTGAATGTCGTTGCAGTAGTCGTCCGGCAGGAGCGCCGGTGCGTGCAGGTTGATTTCGGTGGTAATGCCGAGCGGCGCCGACAGGTCGGGTTCGAGCCCCAGCTTGAGCGACTTTACCGCCGCGTCCAGCATCACGCAGTACAGGTTGAAGCCGACTTCCTGCATTTCACCGGACTGTGAGTCCCCGAGGACCTCGCCCGCGCCGCGGATTTCGAGGTCGTGCATGGCGAGGAAGAACCCCGATCCCAGTTCTTCCATCGCCTGAATCGCTTCGAGCCGTTTCTTCGCCTGGCTCGTAATACTGCCTTCGTCGGGCAGCAGCAGGTAGGCATAAGCCTGGTGATGCGAGCGCCCGACGCGGCCGCGCAACTGGTGCAGTTGCCCCAGGCCGAATTTATCGGCGCGGTTGATGATGATCGTGTTGGCGGTGGGGATGTCGATGCCGGTTTCGATAATGGTCGTGCACAGCAGGATGTTGAAGCGCTGCTGGTAGAAGTCGCGCATCGCCATTTCCAGCTCGCGCTCGCGCATCTGGCCGTGCGCGATGCGCACGCGCGCTTCCGGCACCAGCCGCGCGAGGTTTTCCGCGGTGTGGGTGATGGTGTCGACGTCGTTGTGCAGGAAGTACACCTGGCCGCCGCGCTTCAATTCGCGCAGGATCGCCTCGCGTATCAGCCCGCGGCTCGTGCGCGCGACGAAAGTCTTGATGGCGAGCCGGCGCTGCGGCGCGGTCGCGATCACCGAAAAGTCGCGCAGCCCCTCCAGCGCCATGCCGAGCGTGCGCGGGATCGGCGTCGCCGTCAGCGTCAGCACGTCGACTTCGGCGCGCAGGGCTTTCAATTTTTCCTTCTGGCGCACGCCGAAGCGGTGTTCCTCGTCGATGATTACAAGGCCGAGATTCTTAAGCCGGATGTCCTGCTGCAGGAGCTTGTGCGTGCCGATGACGATATCGACCCGGCCTTGCGCGAGTGCCACGAGCGTGTCGGCGACCTGTTTTTGCGAGCGGAAGCGCGAGAGTTCGGCGATTTTGACCGGCCAGTCGGCAAAACGATCGGAGAAGGTGTTGAAATGCTGTTCGGCCAGCAGCGTGGTCGGCACCAGCACGGCAACCTGCTTGCCTTCGTTGACGGCGACGAAGGCCGCCCGCAGCGCGACTTCGGTCTTGCCGAAGCCGACGTCGCCGCAGATCAGCCGGTCCATCGGCTTGCCCTGCTGCAGATCGCTCAAGACCGCGGTGATGGCGGCAAGCTGGTCCGGGGTTTCCTCGAACGGGAAGGCGTCGCTGAACGCCTCGTAATCATGCTGCTGCAGCTTGAACGCGTGACCTTCGCGCAGCGCGCGCTGCGCGTAAAGGTTGAGAAGTTCGGCCGCGGTGTCACGCACCTGCGCGGCGGCCTTCTTCTTGGCCTTGTCCCACTGGCCGCTGCCCAGATCGTGCAGGGGCGCGGTTTCGGCGGGCGCGCCGCTGTAGCGGCTGATGAGATGCAGTTGCGACACGGGAACATACAGCTTGTCGCCGCGCGTGTACTCGAGCGTCAGAAACTCGGTTGCACCTTCGCCAAAGTCGAGATTCTGCAGGCCGAGATAGCGCCCGATGCCGTGCTGCAGGTGGACGACCGGATCACCGACCTTGACCTCGGACAAATCGCGCAGCATGCCTTCGCTGGTGGTCTTGCGCGCGTCGCGCTCGCGCCGCGTGCGCACCTGCGAGGCATAAAGCTCATTCTCGGTGACGACCGCCATGTGGCGGTCGCTCAGCATGAAACCCGCAGCCAGGGGTGCTACTCCCAGCATCAGCCGCGCATCGGTGGCGAGGAATTCGCTGAAATTCGCGCATGGCGCCGGCTTGATGCCATGCTCCGCGAAGTATTCGAGCATGGTCTCGCGGCGGCCCAGCGTTTCCGCAAGCAGCAGCGTGCGGCCGTCGAAACCATCGAGAAACGCGTGCAGAGCATGCAGCGGCTGATCGGCGCGGCGGTCAACTGCCAGCGCAGGCAGCGGCGCGGTGGCGCCGACGTCTTCCGGGTGATGGGTGATGGGTGATGGGTGATGGGTATCTTCGTTCCCTCTAACTTGAGGGACGGTCAGGGCCTCCGCGTTCCCTCCCCCTTGATGGGGGAGGGGCAGGGTGGGGGTGACTGAATCAGGAATCTCGACCCGTGCAAACGGCTTGATCGCGCCGAAAAAGGCATCGGTGGTCAAAAACAACCCGCGTGGCGGCAGCATCGGCTGGCTGCGGTCGCCGCCCAGAAGGTCGTAGCGCGCCTGTGTATCCCGCCAGAACTGTTCGATCGCCGGTTGCACATCATGGTGCAGCACGAGCGTCGTATTCGACGGCAGGTAGTCGGTCAGTATCGCGGTGTGCTCGAAAAAAAGCGGCAGATAGTATTCGACGCCTGCCGGCGCGATGCCGTTGCTGACATCCTTGTACAGCCGCGAGCGCGACGGGTCGCCTTCGAACTGCGCGCGAAAGTTGCGGCGAAACGTGGCCTGGCCGTCTTCGTCGAGCGGAAATTCGCGCGCCGGCAGCAGCCGCACCTCGCCGACCTTGTATATGCTGCGCTGGGTATCGACGTCGAAGCTGCGGATCGATTCGATCTGATCGTCAAACAGATCGATGCGGTACGGCAGCGCGCTGCCCATCGGAAACAAATCGATCAGGCCGCCGCGAAAACTGTATTCCCCCGGTGACAGCACTTGCGTGACATGGGTGTAGCCGGCGACGGTGAGTTGTTTGCGCAGTTCGTCCGCGGCGAGCTTTTCGCCCTGCTTGAAGAAGAAGGTGCGGGCGGCAAGGTATTCGACGGGCGTGAGCCGGTACAGCGCGGTCGTAACCGGCACGATCGCAATATCAAACGCCTGCTGGGTGATCTGGTACAGCGTCGCGAGCCGCTCGGACACCAGATCGTGGTGCGGCGAGAAGCTGTCGTAGGGCAGGGTTTCCCAGTCTGGCAGCAGGTGTACTTTCAGCGCTGGGTTGAAGTACGGAATTTCGTCGAGCAGGCGCTGCGCGTCGGCCGCCGTGGCCGTTATGACGAGCAGCGGGCGCACCTTTCCCGCCAGTTCGGCGAGCGCGAGAGCGTCAGCCGAACCGTGAAACGGGCCGACCCGCGTCTTGTGGCCGGGTGGCAGTGTTTCCATCAACATTCTGCGGATTGAAAAAAAGGCGCCATTATACAGGCGATTAGGGTGTCGTTATCCCGACGGTGATCTATGCCAAGTAAGCCGGGGCTGATACAGTGTTGGAAATGTTCTACCTCGAACTCTTTCGCGAGTTGCAGAAGCGCGGCGTTCAATACGTCGTCGTCGGTGGCTTGGCCGTCGTCCTGCATGGGTACGCTCGCGCGACAGCCGATGTCGACCTGGTCCTTGCGCTGGACGAGACCAACCTCGCGCGATTTCTCAAGACCGTTCAGACACTGCGGCTGACGCCGTCGCTACCCATGAAGATTGAAGCACTGTGCGACTTGGCCCAGATTGATGAGTGGGTCCGCGAGAAGCACATGATTGCATTTGCACTGCGTTCGCCGTCCCCGACGGCGCCAACGATAGACATTATCGTTCGCCCGAAGATTTCATTTGCCGATATGTATGCAAGCCGTGTGGAGAAGACGCTCGAGAACGTTACCGTACAGCTCGCATCCATCGATGATCTGATTGTGCTGAAAACCGGTACCGGGCAGCTAGAAGACGAGTATGACGTGCTTATCCTCACAGAGTTGCGTAAAACCTACGAAGAAGGAGATTTGATCGCAGACAGTTTTGATACGGACATTCAGCGCATTCTCGATGAAATCCGCGTAAGCCGCAGGATGACAGACGTTGAGCGCCTGCAATGGTTGGAGGAAATCTGCGTATTCACCAACATGTTCCGGCAGGCGCCCGAAGTAGTCAGGTCCGAACCAGTGAAGTCAGCACCGGGAAAATCCGGC
>JAYWDM010000371.1:0-4477 GCA_043779885.1 Betaproteobacteria bacterium
CGCCGCCAATTCGCCATGTGGGCGAGCAACAAAGTGATCATTGCCGCAGTTCACGGGCATGCGATCGGACGCGGGCTCGAACTCGCCTTGTGGTGCGACCTGGTGGTCGCGTCAGAGGATGCGAAACTCGGGCAGCCCGAGGTGCGCGAAGGCTGGGTCCTGTGGAGTGTCGTGCCGTGGCTCACCGGACCGCAGAAGGCGAAGCTTTTCATGCTGAGCGGCGATCTGATCGGCGCGCGCGAGGCCGAGCAGTTGGGACTGGTGACGAAGGTGGTCGCCGCCGGCACTGCCCGCGAAGAAGCGCTGAAGCTCGCGCGCCGCTTGAGCCACGTTCCGCCGGTGGCGGCGCGCGCAGTCAAGCAAATGGTTAACGGTGTGTACGACACGATGGGGATCCGGCCGCAGCAGGCCGCCGGCGCCGCCATGTCGGCACTCGCAGCCAGCATGTCAACCGAGGAAAGAGGCACTACCGAGCTCGAGCGCGTGCGGACCGAGCAGGGCTTCAAGGCATCGGTGCGGTTTCGCGATGCGCCATTCGAAACCTGAGACCTGAACGAGATCGACGCCAGCGTGGAATTGCCGGCCTGTGCATTCCGCCTTGCCTGCTCACTGCACTCGTGCAAGTCACCGCGCCGGACGTCATTCCCGGGGACAGGCACGCGGCTTGCCGCCGATTTTTCCATGGTATTATGATTAGTATGACCTGCACAATAATCCGGCGCGAATTCTGCGCCGACACTGTGCGCACCCGCGCAATGCCTGCTTCCGCTGCTGCTGACCGTTTTAATCTCATGCGCTGTCGGAACGCCACGACGATGAAGGCCGCAATGCAGGTAAACCCGCCGGTGAGTATAGAGTGAGCCAACTCAGTCTCGTTCCTGAAGTCGCCGACGCAAAAGTTCGCCGGCGCGCGGTGGATCGCCTGCGCGAACGTAAAGTTGCGTTGCCTACACTGAGTCAGCTCGCCGATCCCGACCTCATTCCGGGCGCAGCGCGGGCGGCCCTCGACAGCGTCGATCCCGATGACCCGCAGGCGGCCAATCTGTGGCGCGTGCACTGGTTCAACGATGCAGCACGCAGCGGCCGCGCCGAGGTTCCCGGTTACCTGGTGTTGCCTGAAGCGCTCACCGGCGTCAAAGCCAGAATCGTGGTCGCTCTGGGCGTACGCTTTCCGATGATAGGCGCGCACAAGGTGCTGGCCGCTTATGGCTGTCTGGTTCCCCGTCTTGTCATCGGCGGCTTCGACCCGGCAAGCGATAAGGCGATCTGGCCGTCGACCGGCAATTATTGCCGCGGCGGGGTGGCGATCTCACGCACGCTCGGCTGCCGCGGCGTCGCGGTGCTGCCCGCCGGCATGAGCCAGGAGCGTTTCGACTGGCTCGAGCGTTGGGTAAGCGATCCGGCGGACATCATCCGCACGCCCGGCACCGAGAGCAACGTCAAGGAAATCTACGACAAGTGCGCGGAGCTTTCCCGCGACCGTGGCAATGTGATCTTCAACCAGTTCTCCGAGTTCGGCAATTACCTCGTTCATTACCTGTGCACGGGTCGCGCGCTGGACCGTGTATTCGCCGATCTCTCAAGTCACGAGCCGGGGCTGCGCCTCGCGGCATTCGTCGCGGCCACCGGCTCCGCGGGCACCATCGCCGCGGGCGATTATCTCAAGTCCCGTCATGGCACGAAAATCGCGGCCGTCGAAGCCGTCGAATGCCCGACCATGCTCTGCAACGGCTATGGCGAACACAACATCCAGGGCATCGGCGACAAGCACATTCCGCTCATTCACAACGTGATGAACACCGACCTCGTCGTCGGCGTGTCGGACCGCGGCTCGGACGCGTTGAACCTGCTGTTCAACGACAGTGTCGGCCGCGACTACCTTGCGAGGCGGCAAAAGCTGGACCCCGCGCTGGTGAACGAACTCGTCAATATCGGCTTGTCCGGGAGCGCCAACATCATCGCTGCGATCAAGCTCGCCAAGCATCTTGAACTCGCGGCGAGCGATGTAATCGTTACCATCGCAACGGACAGCGCCGGGCTCTACGACAGCGAGCGCAAATCTTATCTCGCACGTCAATATCCCGGTGGTTTCGACGAGGTGCACGCCGGCGAGATCTTCGGGCATCACCTGGAGGCCGTCGCCGACGATCACCTGATCGAGCTCACGCACGTGGACCGGCGGCGGATATTCAACCTCGGCTACTACACGTGGGTCGAGCAGCAGGGCGTGTCGGCCGCTGATTTCGACCGCCGGAAAGATGCGGCGTTCTGGACCGGGCTCCAGGCATCGATTCCTGCCTGGGACCAGCTCATCACGGATTTCAACGCCGACACCGGGGCGCTGGGCGGCAAATCCGGATGAACGCACCGGGAGGCGCACAGTGAGCGAATCTTATCTGGAACTCAGGCGCAAGCTCACCGCGCGCGATCGCAGTCTCCACGAAAAAGTCGTGTCCCTCGATGAGGCGGCAGCGCTCGTCAAGGACGGTGAAACCGTCGGCATCGGCGGCAGCACCCTGTCGCGCACGCCGATGGCGATGATCTGGGCGCTGATACGCGCCCGCAAACAGCACCTGACGTGCGCGCGCGGCATTACCTCGAGCGAGGGCGACTGGCTCTACGCGTCCGGCGCATGCGATCACATGGTGACGAGCTGGTTCAGCCAGGGCATCGTGTGGGGCGTGTCGAAAGTCATGCGCCATTACATCGAGAACGGCAAGGCGCGCTTCGACGAATGGAGCCACATGGCGATGGGCATGCGCTTCAGGGCCGGCGCCATGGGTGTTCCCTTCCTGCCGATGCGCTCGATGCTCGGGTCGGACGTCGGGCGGCAACGTCCGGAGGCGCGCGAGTTCGATTGCCCCTTTACCGGGGACAAGCTGCTGCTCGTGCCCGCGCTCAACCCGGATGTCGCGCTCATTCACGTGCAGCGCTGCGACGCTTATGGGAACGCACAGATCGACGGGCTGCAATTCCTCGACGTCGATCTCGCGATGGCCGCGAACAGGGTCATCCTGACGACCGAACGCATCGTCTCCAACGACCAGATCCGGCGCGCGCCGGACCAGACGAAGATTCCTTTTTTCGCGGTCGAGGCCGTCGTCGAAGTGCCGTTCGGCTGCGCGCCGCACGAATGCGGGGGCGTCTACGAGCCGCTGTTCCGGCACATGGATTACTACACGTCGCTGGCCAACAAGGATCCCGTTGCGGGAATGGCCGAGTACCTCGATCGCTACATCTACGGCCCGC
This sequence comes from Betaproteobacteria bacterium, assembly GCA_043779885.1. Taxonomy (GTDB): domain Bacteria; phylum Pseudomonadota; class Gammaproteobacteria; order Burkholderiales; family SG8-41; genus PALSA-1004. The sequence continues at coordinate 3,250 of JAYWDM010000371.1, forward strand.
AGTCATGGATCGATTACCTCAACCTGCTGGGGCTCGATCACCTGCTCGAAGCCGCCAAGCACGGCCGGAGCGTCTCGAATGCCTAGTCCCGCGGATTACACCGCCAGCGAATTGCTCGCGGTCATGAGTTCCCGGCTGCTGAAAGACGGACAGATCGTATTCGCCGGCGTCGGCATCCCGCTCCTGGCCGCAACGCTCGCGCAGGGCTTGCACTGCCCGGGGCTCACGATCCTGTTTGAAGGCGGCGTCATCGGACCCATCATCGAGCCCGGCAAGCTGCCGCCTTCCACCAATGAACAACGCTGCACCAAACGCGCCAACATGGTGCTCGGCAGCACCGACGTTCTGCTGCTCCTGCAGCGCGGCTACGTCGACATCGGTTTCATGGGCGGCGCGCAGATCGACCAGTACGGCAATCTGAATTCATCGTTCATCGGCGACCCCGCCCGGCCGAAAACGCGTCTGCCGGGCACCGGCGGCGGCAACGATATCGCGAGCCTCGCCCAGATGATAGTCGCGATGAAGCACGAGAAACGCCGCTTCGTCGGCACCGTCGATTTCGTGACGAGCCCGGGATTCCTGCGCGGCGGCACTACGCGCCGCGACAGCGGTCTTGCCGCCGGCGGCATGTACCGCGTGGTGACGGATCTCGGTATTTTCGGCTTCGACGACGAAACCAGGCGCATGAACATCGTCGCGCTGCATGCCGGTGTCACGGTGGAGCAGGTGCAGGACAACACCGGGTTCGAACTGGCAGTCAAACCGGATATCGGAGTAACCGAACGCCCGGCCGGCCGCGAGCTCGAATTCCTGCGCAAGCTCGATCCCGAACGCCTCTACACGGCGTAGCCGCCGAAAATTCCCCTCACCCTCGGTCCCTCTCCCGAAGGGCGAGGGAAGAAAGCCCTTCTCCCCCTGGGAGAAGGGTTGGGATGAGGGAAACCAGGATCACCAAGGACATCCATGGCCCTTTTGCACAACACGTATGGTATCACCGCGCGCAACTTCACTGCGTATCCCGAGATGCCGGATATCAATGCGCTCGTCGATTACGGCGTCAGGATGGAGGAGTTGGGCTTCGACTCGCTGTGGGTGTGGGACCACATCCTGCTCGGCGTGGTGCCGAATTTCCCGGTCATAGACTCGCTGACACTGCTCACCGCGATTGCCGCCCGCACCAAGAAGATCAAGCTATCGACGGGCATCCTGGTGCTGCCGCTGCGCAATC
>JAYWDM010000372.1:0-4475 GCA_043779885.1 Betaproteobacteria bacterium
CGCCCGCAATAATCCATTCCCGGATTTCATTTCATTCATCCGGGCTACGCGTGCCTGTCTTCACGCCCGCTGTGCATTGCAGCCGAACGGCGCCGGCTACGGTTTCTTCGTCACGCGGTCTTCGGCGCGCCAGCGCTCCCACGCGAACCGCTGGTCAGCGCTGATGCTCTCGTCCTCCAGCATCTTGCGCACCAGCGCGGTGACGTCGGATTCGTAGATTTTCCTGCGCTTCTCGAAATTCCAGCGGTGGCCAGGCGGAAACACTGGCGACTTGAGCAGGTCTTTGAATTTCATGGTTGGATTGCGCCTTCCGGCAGGTGAACTTGCGAAGCACTCATGCGCGCGGTTCGGACAGAACCGTGACACCGATCATCGAATCACGGGTAATGAGCGGCACGAGTTCGGCCTCGCTCATGTGCCCGGTATGGCCGGGCCGCCGCGGCAGCACCATGTAGCGCATGTCGGCCGTTGAATCGACGACGCGGATTTCGACCGCGTCGGGCAACTGCGTGCCGAATTCAGCGAGCACCGCGCGCGGCTCGCTCACCACCCGCGCGCGATACTCGGTACTCTTGTACCACGCCGGCGGAATGCCGAGCACCGCGCGCGGATAACACGAGCACAGCGTGCAGCAGATCACGTGGTGGCGCTGCGGCGTGTTTTCGACCACGACGAGTTCCGGCGTGAGATTGAGATCGATGCCCAGAAAACTCTCGATCGCCGCTTTCGCGTCCCTGAGCAGCCACTCTTTGTACTGCGGATCGGTCCACGCGTGGGCGACAACCCGGGCGCCGAGTTCCGGATCGCGCGACTCCGTGAGTTCGATCTGGCGTTGCAGCTCGGCCGCCGTAAAAACATTTTTTTCGATCAGGAGTTCCCGCAGCGCCCGTTCGAGCAGGGCCGAATCGGGCCGCACGCCGTGCGCCTCGTTGACGGCAGCGTGCGGGTCGTGCCCGTGATCGTGGTGCGGATGAATGTGATCGTGCGCCATGGTCAATCGTCGCGTTCGAGCCAGTGCTGAAAAATGTCGGCCGTTATCACCGTCGTGCGCTCGCGCCGGCCCCACACCTCGGCAAAATCGAACGCGATCTGATAAAGCGGCTGGTACGGGATGCCGATGCGGTGATACGCCAATTGTTCCGGATTCGGAAACGCGCCGAACACGCGCGCGACCACCCCGCGCTTGCCGCGCAGGTAATGCGGCGTGCGGCAGTGCGTCGTCACCTCCAGAGCGCGCACTTTCACCTTGTCGCCGGGCACGAAGCGCGGGTTCACGGCTGCCCGCCCGGCGCCGCGAGCGCGGCGAGCTTGCGGTTCAATTCGTCCTCGGTAACGAGGCCTTTTTCAATCGCCAGCTGGCGTATCGCGCGCACCCAGCGCTCGTAGTAACCGAGCGCGAAGTAGTCATCGTGCGGCAGCGATTCGATCGCCCGGCGCATCGCATCGACCGTGTAGTGACCGCTCTCAGGGTGCGCCAGCAGGCGCATCATCGCGTCGACGCGCTGGTCGAAAAACGTGCGCTCGTGCTCGGCAAGATCGACCGGGCCGGCGGGCAGGCCGCCCAGATCATGTACGGCGCGGGTCATGGCATGAAATACCGGCTGAAAAGTGCTCAAAGTATACCCCAGCGGCACCGCTGCTGCGGCTGGCGGCTTGAGACCACGGCAATTCGGGAAAAGGCGGTATTTTCCCCGTCTGTTCGCGGCTTGCGGCGGCGCGCCGTTTGCTATTCTTCTTATCAAGAAGCGCGGATATCCTCGCACCGACCAGGAACCCGGCTCTCTCCTCCTCCTCCACACGACCATGTGTGGTTTCACGCGCAACCCGCAAAGTTGCGCGTTTTTTTATGCCTGGAGGCCGTGAAAACGCGACCGTGCTTACTTTTTCGCCGGTGGCGCCGGGGCAACGAGGTCGCCACGACCGATAATAACGGGCGCCAGCGACTTCGCGGCGACGACATAAGTCCACGCAGCAAGGCTTTTTTCGAGTTTCACCCGCGTGTCCAGCTTCTGCAGACTTTCCGCAAACTGCTTGTCGAGGCGTTCCTTGTCGGCGGGTTTTTCGCCTTTTTCCGGCGTGCGGGTACGCGGCGGCTCGCCGCTCACCGCAACAGACAGGTAATAGTCGTCGCCACCCGGCTTCTTCGCCAGTTTGATCATGTAGATGAGGTTATCGTAAGTCTCGGCGATCAACATGCGCGGCTTGTCGAAACTCTCCGCCTTCACGTCAATCGCGACATCGGTAAACGACAGTCCCGCCAGAGAATTGACCGCGGCAACAGCCTTGCCGGGATCGAGCTGGCCCGCGCCCTCGGCGAATTTCCATTGCCCGTATTCCTCGGGGCGCGCAATCTTCCAGGGCCCGCCCTCACCGCTCACCGTCAGCGACCTGATGCGGTCGGCCTTGAAGAAATCCCTGGCGAGCCATTGCTCCGGCTTGGCATTGGCGTTCTTTAACGCATCCGACAGCACGAGCACGGTCGGGTTGCCGGGACTCAGCACATAGCGCCCGACCGGGGTCTCCTGCTTGATCGGCAGCGGGCTCGGCTCGATTTTTACGAATATTTTCCCGAGCAGCAGCGTGCCGATCACCTTGCCGCTCTTGTCGCTCAGTTCGAGTTGGGTGCCTGCGCCCTCCGCCTTGGCATCCTTGCCCGGCTCAACCAGATTCAACCGCGGCAGCAAAGTCGCGCCGACGCTTTCCGTTTGCACGACTTTGAGATCGGGCAGCTTTACCAGCAGATCCCCGATCTCCTGCACGCTCGCGTTGTAATCGCCGCGCTGTTTGACCGCCCAGCGGCCGTCCTTCAGCGCGAGAGTCACTTCCCCCTTGCCGTCATACAAACGTATTTGCGCGACTTCGTTGACGGGAAGCTTCTCGAACAGCTTCGACCCGATCTTCGTGCTGGAACTGCGCCACGCGGAGAGGTCCTGCCAGAACATTGCCAGCCCCGCACCGCCCAGCACCACGAGCATGCCGATCAGGATCAGAAAGGTCTTGCGGTTCATTGCGTCACCGCCGACTTAACGTTCATTACGATTAATGCCGCACCGCCAAGTCGGCGGCGGGCGCCCTTCGCCTTGGTCGCATCCCCCAAAAAGGGGGCCCCTGCTCGGTGGCTCATGCCGTCCTCCTGCGCCGCCGCGCCAGCGCGAGCCCGAGGCCGACGAGCGTGACCAGTAGCGGCACGACGCCGATATTGGCAACCTTGGTCCAGAACTGGAGCGACTCGCTATCCACGCGCAGATCCTTGCGCAGTTGCTTGAGGTCGCGACGCGTCTCGATCGCTTTCTTTTTGAAGTTCTCAACTTCGGACAACTGCTCGGGCGACATCGTCGCGGCCTGCGCGCCGGCGCGCGTCTTCTGCAACGCGGTGAGCTTCTCCTGCGTCTGCTGCAGATTGTCTTCAAGCTCCTTGATCTTGCCGAGGTAACTTTGCTGCGCGCGCGCCTCCATCTGCTGGATCACCGTCAGCGGACGCGTGAACGCAGCGCGGCTGCGCAATTTCGTCAGGTCAAAATCGCCGGCCACCTGTTCGACCAGGCTTTGCGCGAAGTTCAGATTGCCGTTGCGCGGCACCGCGAGACGCTGCCCGAAAACTTCCTGGATCTCCACGGCGGCGCCGTCGGTGAGCATATCGACGTCGGACACGAGCACTACCGAATTTTCCTGCGCAGCTTCCTTCAGTTGCGGCTCGTCGGCGGCTGCATCGGTTTTTGCCTCGGCTTTTTTCGGATCTTTCGAAGGCCGCTCGTACGGTTTGGGCTTGCCCTCCGGAAATGCCGTCTTGAATTTGCCGGTCACGCGGATCGCCAGCGGATACGGCGTGCCGGCGGGCTGGAAACCGCGCGTCGAAGGCTCGCCCGACAGCGTTGCGATGATAAGGTCGGCGAGCATCGCGTTCGGCGACGACTGCGCGAGCACCGTTTGCGTCAATCCTTCGGCCGGCTTGCCGGTGAACGTGCTGGCGAACGGCAGCAGCAGCGTGCCGACCTGGCTCGCGACGACATCATCCTTGTTGAGCGCTTCCCCGTTGAGCGACAGAAGCGTCGGCAGAATGCGCGGCCCGGCGCCGCTCGCGTAGGTCAGGTCCGCCACGACCTTGCCCATCTCCATGCCGTAGCCCCAGTGCTTGAGCAGCCGGTAGAACGTCGACTGGCCCGCGTTGTTGCCGCCGAACGGATTCTGCATGTCGGGCTGCTGATCGAAATACGCGTATGAATCGAGGAAAGCGATCATTTTGCCGCCGCGCAGGATGAACTGGTCGAGCGCGTATTCGGTGGTTTCCGAAATGTCGCGCGGGTGTATCACCAGCAGCACCTTGATGTCGTCGGGAATCTTCTCCGCCTTGAGGTCGACTTTCTTGACGGTGAAAATGTTCTGCAGCTCGTTCGACAGCACCCACGGTTCGGTCGGCTGCTGCTTGGTCATCGGATTCAACGGCCGCCCCATGACCGGCAACCCGCTCATGATGC
>JAYWDM010000373.1:0-4461 GCA_043779885.1 Betaproteobacteria bacterium
CAGGAGCGCGATCTGGTCGCCACCTTGATCGCCATGACATCGTCCTGCATAGACAACCGGGAACCGTTTCCGGCCATCTGGATCAGTTTGGCAGGAGCGTATCAGGCTTTATACAAACTGGGCTTTGCGGAGAAATTCGATCCTTCTTTATTGCAGTCTCAAACCGATATCGGCGAACTGATAAAGCGCCAGTTGAGCGAACCCAAACGGGAGGCGCAAATAAGCAGCAACATACCCTCGTTATCGAAAATCGACGATGAAGTATCCAATGCGGTTCGGCGGCAGTATGAAGAGCATCCTTATCCGCGGTGGCGCAAGCGAAGCAGCCCCTCCCAGGGTCATCGCATCGATGCCGTCGTGCGCGATATGTTTCCCGAACATGCCATAGCGCGGACCGCGCCGGAATCTCCGGAGATACTCGTGGCCGGTTGTGGCACAGGCAGCCAGCCGATTCTGACGGCGCGACGCTTCAGCAATGCGAGAATAGTCGCCATCGATCTGAGCTATTCCAGCCTGGCGTATGCGCAACGCGCGACCGCGGAGCAGGGAATAACCAATATCGATTACCTGCAGGGAGATATTCTGAAACTGGGCGATCTGCAAAAGCAGTTTGACCTGATTGAATGCGCGGGCGTCCTGCATCACATGCGCGATCCGTTGCAGGGGTGGCGCGTGCTGGCGGGCACGTTGCGGCCCGGCGGTTACATGAAAATAGGCCTGTACAGCAGAAGGGCGAGGCGCAATATCACGGCCGCCCAGGAATTCATCAGGCAGCGCGGCTATGCGTCCACGACGGAAGGCATACGACAGTGCCGGCAGGCAATCATGAGCGGGGACTGCAGCCCATTGGTCGAAGGCGTGAGCGGCTACTATGACTTCTACAGTATGAGCTGTTGCCGTGATTTGTTGTTCCATGTTCAGGAACATCTCTTCTCGCCGCTCGAGATCCAGGGCTGCCTTGACGAACTCGGCTTGCAGTTCCTGGGATTCGAACCGGGAGACAGCGAAGTGAAAAGCCTTTATAAGGCCCGCTTTCCCGAAGACGCCGCCTGCAACTCGCTTGCCAACTGGGAATGCTTCGAAGAAGAGCACCCCAATACATTTCGCAAAATGTACCAATTCTGGGTCAGGAAGAACTGAGCCTGCGAATAGTGGCAGGCGCTGCGATTACGGCGCCCGGCCCTGACCACGGCGCCGTGTCGACTGCATCGCGATTCTTGTCGCACTCGCGACAATAGCTGGCCGGCGTTTACCCGGGCCGCACCGCTGCGCCGCTCGCATCGCGGGTCGCTCCGGCTTCGTCCAGACGGCTGAGGTAGCGGCTCCACATTTCGTCGTGGCTCAAGCCGTAATCGTAGAGGAGGTCCCACGAGTAAATGCCGGTGTTGTGGCCGTCCGAGAAAAAGAGCTGCACCGCGTAGGTGCCAACCGGTTCGATGCGTGTGATGGCAACATCTTTTTTCCCGGTCTGCAGGACTTCCTGGCCCGGCCCATGGCCGCGCACTTCGGCGGAAGGCGAATAGACGCGCAGGAATTCGCACGGCAGGCTTAATGATTTGCCGTCGGCATAGGCGATTTCGAGCACGCGCGATTTCTGGTGCGGCTTGATTTCGGTCGGCGTGGCCGCCGTTTTTTCGGTTCCGGCCATCGGCGTCACTCCTGCAGGGACCCGTACATGAAACGCATGATAGCCGAGTTGGCGACGCGCACATATCGGAACACGGGTTTCGTCATGCCGGAGGGCGGCAAATCAAAGCTTGCGGCGCGGGCGCGCCGCGCGCCCGCGCCAGGTCAGGCAAACGTCACGGTGCAGCGATCGAAATCACTGCCTTTTTCGATCACGTTGACGAGTTTGGCGACCTGCTTCTGTTCCCCGACAATCTCGACGATGCGTCCGGGCTGATACCAACCCAATGGCAGTATCAGCGTTGCCGGTGTCGCCGGCACTGCCATTTCCGGCAGCAGCAACGCGCGCTCATAGCCGTGAACGCCCGAGGGCGCGGTAAAGTTCTTCGCCGCCGCGGCGACGGCACGGGCGACGCCGGGGAACAGTCGAATGCCGCTCAACAACGCGCCGGTTTCCTCGACGCGCAGCCATTGCACGACGCCGAGACAAAACGACTTGCTCGTGCCGCGGCGCACCGCGACAAGCTGATTGTGGCTGACGCGTATCTGTGCGTCGCACTCGCGCAGCATGCACAGGAAGCCGGAGTCGCTCTGGTTGACGACCTCCCACAATTCCACCGCTGCACTCTGGCCCGACGCGAGCGTCTGCTCGGTGCGCGCGCTGATGTGATCGAACAAATGCATGTCGTGCTCTTCGCGCCGCGACAGGGGCGCGCCAGGGGCGCGGAACGCGCGGCCGCCGATGAAATAGTGGGCGGCATGGGTTCCAAGGCACACCTGGGCCTTGACTTCCCCCGCTGCGCGCTGCTCCCCGCGACCCGTGCCGGCGCGGCACCACTGGATATAGAACAGCATCAGCAGGTTTTCGCAGCCGGGCTGGCGCGCGTCCGCACCGAGACCAAGTGCGTCAGGCGTCTGACCCTGCTTGAGCGAAGCCATGGTCTGGCGCAGCGTGCGGCTGACCTGCTCGAGATCGACGTGACGCAGGGTGGCGGCGGTTTTTCCACTTGCGGCAAGGGCCGGGCCCGCGCTGCCCGCCAGATCAACGCTGATCGCGGGGATCGCGGACGGCGGCAGCGGCTGCGACGCAAGACCTGGCAGTGCCGACCATTTTTCGCTCCAGCTCGCGAGAAATTCCAGCTGGCGTCCGGACAACGCGAACGGATTCGCGAGGTGCGCGAGCAACGCCCGGCAATAGGCGGCGCAGCAGCTCGAGTCCGCGGCCTGCCCGTTGACCGTATCCGCGACCGGTGCGCGCGCCCAGCCGCCTTGTTCGGCGTACGCGTACAGCCGGTGCAGGCCTATCCACATGCCGGCGGGAACCTGGCGGTAAATCCGGTAATGCTCGAACATCATGTGCGCGGTGTAGCGCAGGCAGCGCTGAACGATCAGCGCACCCTGTCCGCGCAGCGCCGGGTCGCCGTTGTCGAGGGCGTCGCGGCATCCGAGGTAAGCGTCGATGAGTTCCTGCCAGAGTCCGCTCGCGCGCAGCCACAGCGTCGATTCGTTCGCGTCAAGCGGCAATGGCCTGGCGGTGTACTTGCGCGCAATTTCGCTTTGCACGAAATGGATCGCCTCGCGCAACGCTTCGAGTATGCGCAGCAATTCGACCGGCGCGATACCCGCCTGCCGGACCAGCGCGAGTTGCTGCGCCAGCGATAAGTGCGCCGGCAGCACATTCGTCAGCGGCAGCGATTCGAGCCAGCGCCCGCAGCCGGCGGCGTCGGTAAACTGTAATCGCGCCGCGTTACGCGACGCTGCGTGGGTAACCATCTCAGCCCTATCTCCAGTCAGAGGTAATTTGTGCGCCGCCCGCGGTCGTGGCTGGCAGCGGTTGCCGCGCGCGCACTCCACCTTGGGATACGTCAATTTCAGGTGCGAACTTTAGGCCCCCCGCCGGCCGCGGCAAACTTTGCCGATGAGCGGCAGGTTAGGCCGCACCAGCGGCGCTCCCATGTGATAAAGGTCACGTCTTTGCACGATTCCGCGGCAAGACTGAACTACTGAGCTTTACATAAATTCCTGACGCTCAGTCCCTCGTCCCCGGCCCTTCTCACGGAGGGGGAAGGGAGATTTTCAGGCGTAAATGGGTTGTCACTCATTTATGCAATGCTCAATAACGCACGTTCAGGAGGTTAGAACGAATTTTCAGAGTAAGTTCAAAAGTTCGGCCGCGAGCCGCTGGCGCACTTCGATCGCCGGGTGCGCCGCGGCCTGCCGCGGTGTTGCGCGCCGGCGCCGACCCCACACCGAGTTCGGAAAATGCGCGTCGTTCACGCCACGCGGAATCACGTGCCAATGCACATGCGGCGTCATATTGCCGAAACTGGCGAGGTTGATTTTGTGCGGCTTCAGGACGCGTCGCAGCGCCTGCTCGACCGCCAGTACCACGCGCATGCAGTGCTCGCGCGCGGAGGCGTCAAGATCGGTCATTTCCCTGACATGGTCATGCCAGATCACACGGCAGTAGCCGGCGTAATCCGGGTCGTCGATGAGCACTACCCGGCACTGCTCGTCGCGCCACAGCAACTCGCCGCCCGCTTGCGCGCACAACTCGCAGCCAGGCGCGGCGATAGGGGAGGCGCGCGAGGCGGAACTCCCGCGCAGTCGCTTTTTACCCTTCACCCTTCACCCTTCACGCACGTCAGAGCAGCACCCGCTCGATTCCACCCCGGTTGGCTTTCGCCACATAATCTGCCATCCAGTTTTTGCCGAGCAGGCGTTTGGCGATTTCGACCACGATGTAATCGGCGTCGGTGCCGGCATCGTCGTCGTAGCGCGCGAGCCCCTGCAGGCACGACGGGCACGACGTCAGGATTTTTATCGGGCCGTCGA
>JAYWDM010000374.1:0-4456 GCA_043779885.1 Betaproteobacteria bacterium
GGCGTCACGCGGCCACCAGGCTGCCGGTTTCAACGGCCACAATCGCTTTCGCCTGATTCATGTCATTGGTATAGCCGCTGCCGAACAGGCAGCATGCCAGCTGGTTCACGAGCGGCAGCGGCACCGGCGTTTCGCCGGCCAGCACGCCTCTGATCCACGCTGCGGTCGCCGCAGCGTCGATCGCTTGCGGCAGCGCCGGCATCATCCTGACGGGACCCGCTTCAGCCTCGAACAGCACTTGCGCCGCCGCATCGTGAAAGTACTCCAGGCGCGGCCGGTGCCTGGGATCGGCAAACGGCTCGCCCTCGGTGCTGCGCAACAAGAGCGCGCGCGCCCCCGTTGCCAGCAGGAACTCGCGCATCGTCTCCAGATACGGCGGGTGCGACACGCTGACGACGCGCAGGCATTCGCCGGCGAACGGATCGATCAGCCGGGCCAGCGAGTGCGCACTCGAGCGCACACCGAGACGCGCGCGCAAACTCAGCAATTCGGCAAGTCCCGGCGCGAGCACCGCGGTCGGAACGAAGGCCAGACCCGACTTGTCAAGCGCCTCCTGCGCCTGCGCCAGGCTCGCGCAGGGCATGACGCCAAGCTCGCGCAGAATATAGGCGGTGGCGATGCGCCCGTTGCCGTTCAACGCACCGTGAATGAGCACCGGCAGGCCGAAACGCTGCAGCAGGAGCGCGAGCAGCGGCAGCAGATTCGGCTGCTGGCGCGCGCCGCTATAGCTCGGCAACACGACCGGATTCGCCTTGGCGGAGGGCACATTCAGGCGGAATACTCGTTCGCTCAGGGCGCCGTAGAAACCGAGCAACTCAGGCAGCGCTTCGGACTTCATGCGCAATGCGATGAGGATGGCGCCGAGTTCAAGCTCCGGCACACCGCCGTCAAGCATGGCGCCGAACAATTGCCGCGCATCATGTTCCGACATGTCGGCCGCGTTGTCCGCGCCGGAGCAGATTTCCCTGATGTAATGCGCGAAAGACATGGATTCAGGATTGAGGATTGTGGATTGCGGATTGCACGAGCGGACCGGGAACAGGAACCGGGCCCGGTATTGCCTCGCCCCTCGGTCCCCGCTCGTCCCGCCCGCTTTGAACCATGCGCTTCAACTCAGGCAGGCAGGAGCCGCATTCCGTGCCGCATTTCAGATCCCGTTGCAGTTGCGCGAGGTCCGCACCGGCTGCGAGCGACGCGCCGATATCCGCGGCGGATACGTCGCAACAGTTGCATACGATCGCGCCACGGCTGAAGCTGCCGCGCGGCGGGCTCGCCACGGGGGCCAGTATCCAGGTGCGCATGGCGTCGGCCGATGCGCCCTGCACCATCATGTTCTTCAGCCACTCCTGCGCGGCGGTTTCGCCCGCGAGGCACACGCTTTGCACGATGCCATTTTCGATGCGCGCCGCTTTTTCCACGCGGCGCCACGCGTCGACATAGCGCATGGTGCGTCCGGCGTCCTGCAGGTCTAGCAGGCGGTCGAGCGTATCGAGCACGCTCTGCGCGACCGGCTCGGCAGCGTAACCGCGCATTACAACGACGGCATCGTCGCGCCCCGTCAGCCCGAGCGTCGCGTAGTCGAAAGCGTCGAGCAAAAGCTGCAGTTCGTCACGCAAGGCCTGGGCCGCACCCGCCTGCGTCGCGGCAAAGCGACGCATGGCCACCACCTGATGCGGCAGTGTGAGCTTCTCGACCTCGATCGCCGCGTGCTTGAGCTCGGGCTGCCTGGACAGCGGATCGCAAGCCGGCAATGTGAGCGCATTCACCCCGCCCCCGCGCATGAATTGGCTGCCCCAATGCATGGGCATGAACACCTGCGCGGCGCGCACCTCGTCCGAAACCTGCACGCGGGTTATGAGTTCGCCGCGCCGGCTTTTCAGGCGCACGATATCGCCGTTTTTCAACCCGCGGCGCCGCATGTCGCGGGTGTGCATGGCAAGCAGCGGTTCCTCGACGTGATTGAACAGGCGCGCGACCGTGCCCGTGCGGCTCATGCCGTGCCACTGATCGCGCAGCCGGCCGGTATTGAGTGCCAGCGGATATCGCGCATCGGCCTTTTCCGCCACCGCACTGTGCCTGGCAGCGACAAACCGCGCGCGACCGCCGGCCAGCGGGAAAACTCCATCTTCATACAATCGTGCGCGGCCGGTCTGCGCGCCGTCCGGCATGGGCCACTGCTGCGGGCCGAGCGTCTCCAGCAGTTGGTACGACAGCCCGGTGATGTCGAGATCACGCCCGCGCGTGGTCTCGCGATGCTCGTTGAAAATTTGTTCGGGGCCGGTATAGGCAAAGAGCCGGGGCGCGCGCGCGTCGCCCAGCCTCGCGCCAAGCCGCAACGCAAAATCGTTCGCGATCGCCCAGTCCGCGCGCGATTCGCCGGGAGCGCGAACGGCGGCGCGCACGCGCGTGATGCGGCGTTCGGAATTGGTCATGGTTCCTTCTTTTTCGCCCCATGCCGCCGCCGGCAGCAGGAGGTCCGCGTAGCGCACCGTGTCGGTATTGCGGTACGCCTCCTGCACCACCACGAATTCGGCGCGCTCCAGCGCCGCGCGCACGCGATTGACATCGGGCATCGACTGCGCCGGATTCGTACACGCGATCCACACCGCTTTGATTTCGCCCGCGTTGATCGCGTCGAACATTTCGACCGCAGTCTTGCCGGGAGTTGCGGGTACCGCATCGACTCCCCACAACCGCGCGATCTCGGCGCGATGCGCGGAATTCGCCAGGTCGCGGTGCGCCGACAGCAGGTTCGCCATGCCGCCGACTTCGCGTCCGCCCATGGCGTTCGGCTGACCCGTGAGAGACAGCGGGCCGGCGCCGGGCTTGCCGATGTGACCGGTGGCCAGATGCAGATTGATAAGCGCCGCGTTGTTGTGCGTGCCGTGCGCGGACTGGTTGAGTCCCTGGCAATATAGGGACAGGGTCGCTTTCGCCGCGCCGAACCACCTGGCTGCCTGCACGATATCCGCCGCCGGCACGCCGCAAATCGCAGCGGCCGTCTGCGGCGTATATTCGCGCACCGCATCCTTGAGTTCATCAAAGCCCGCGGTGTGCGCGTGTATGTAATCCATGTCGCACAACCCATCCCACAGCATTACGTGCAGCATGGCGTTGTAGAGTGCAATATCGGTGCCGGGCAGTATGGGCAGGAACAAATCCGCCGCCGCCGCGGTATCGGTGCGGCGCGGGTCGACCACGATCATTTTGCGCGCGGGGTCGCGCGCGCGCGCGTCTTCGACGCGGCGAAATAGTATCGGGTGCGCGTAAGCAGTATTGGAGCCCGCGATGAAAATGCACTCAGCGAGTTCGATGTCCGCATAGCACGCGGGGGGCGCATCCGCGCCCAGCGTTAACTTGTAACCGGCGACCGCGGACGACATGCACAGTCGCGAGTTGGTGTCGACGTTGTTGGTCCCGATCAGGCCTTTTGCAAGCTTGTTGAACAGGTAATAGTCTTCCGTCAGCAGTTGGCCGGAAATATAAAACGCCACGCTGTCGGGGCCGTGCTCGCGGATGATCGCGGCGAACTTTCCGGCGGCGTGCTCGAGCGCCACGTTCCAGCTCACGCGCTCGCGCGCCGTGCCGCGCGTCAACCGCAGCTCAGGGCAGATCGCGCGCGCGCCTGAATCCGCGGTCAGATGCAGCGTCGAACCCTTGGTGCACAAACGGCCGAAATTTGCCGGATGGTCCGGGTCACCATGCACGCCCGTAATGCGCGCGCCGTCGGTCTCGATGACAAGACCGCAGCCAACGCCGCAATAACAGCAAGTCGTTTTACACTCGGGCATAGGCGGGATAGAGCAACCTGCGTGCCAGCAGGATTCTTCCTTAAAATCATTGGGATAGAATTTCAGAGCTACCCATATCACCAATTTGCGCAAACTCGCGGTGCATGCGACGCGTGGCACGCTTCATCTTGGTGCGCAGCCGGTTTCGACGACATCTTGGAGACGCAGCGCGCAATGCGTCGAAACGGAAGTCAGGTGTTGCCAGCACCGTTATTATCGCCTCGCTCCTGAACACTGCATGGCCCGGAATTTGCGCTTGTTTCCCGCATTGGAATCAAGGGAGGAAACAACATGCTGATATTCACCGAGCAAAAGTCCAAAACACTGGCGGATGCAAACGGCTGGTCGCGGGCCTACGCAGAAGGCTTTCTCAAAGGCAAATATTCGCGCAGAAGCGGCGCCAGGCTCTCCTCGTATGGCATGGTAGGGCTCGACGAGTTCTGTCTGGGCTTTCGGGCTGGCTACTTTGAGCGCCAGACCCCGGCCGCGATGCGCGTCGAAACCACTGCGGCACTGGAACGGGCGGCGCCGGGCGTCCGTGGCGCCACTGTCGCCGCATCGGCACCGGCGACGACATTCAAACATGGATTTGCCTCTTGATCCGGAAGATTCACTCAAAGGCGCTGGCCGTAGCCGCAACCCCCGCGCCAGCACGACCGTCGTTA
>JAYWDM010000375.1:0-4440 GCA_043779885.1 Betaproteobacteria bacterium
CTACCGGGAAGCGCCGCCCGGCTGCGCGCCTTTGAGGCGCTTCTCCATGAAGGGCACGAGTCCGCCGCTGTCGAGGATGGCGATGAGTTCGGGCGGAAACGGCGGAATCGAATACAGCTTGTCCGCCACCGTGATTTTGCCCGCGGCAAAATCAACCGTGGCGGGCGCGCCGTCGGTCGCCGCGCCCACGGCGGCGGGGCAGATCGCGATCGGCAAACCGATGTTGATCGCGCTGCGATAAAAAATCCGGCTGAAGCTCGCGGCCACCACGCACGCGATACCCGCCCCCTTGATGGCGATAGGCGCGTGCTCGCGCGAACTGCCGCAGCCGAAATTCTCGCCCGCAAATATCAAATCGCCCGGCTTGACGCGGTCCGCGAAACCCGGAAACACTTCCGAGAAGCAGCCGCGGCCGAGAATCCCGGGATCCGTGTTGCTCAGCAGGGTTGCGGGGATGATGACGTCGGTATCGACGTGATCGCCGAATTTATGTATGCGCCCGGTGAAAATCATTGCATCACCTCCGAGGGATCGACGATCGCACCCGCTATCGCCGTTGCTGCGGCGACGTAGGTGCCCGCCAGAAAGATCTGCGCGTCGCGATGGCCCATGCGGCCGCGGAAATTCCGGTTGTGCGTGGCGACGCACACGTCGGTCGCGTTCAGCGCGCCCATGTGGATGCCGGCGCACGGCCCGCAGCCCGGCGGGTTCACGGTGGCGCCGGCGTCGATGAATACCTCGATGAGCCCCGCTTTCAGCGCGTCGCGATAAATCGACGCGGTTGCCGGCGTGATCATGACGCGCACGCCTTTCGCCACCTTTTTGCCGCGCATGACCTGCGCCGCCTGCTCGAGGTCGACCATGCGGCCGTTGGTGCAGGTGCCGATGGTGACCTGCGTCACCCGGGTGCCGCGCACCGCACTGGCGGGGACGACGTTGCTCGGCAGGAAAGGTTTCGCCACGAGCGGAGTCAGGCTGCCCACATCGATGTCGAGCGTTGTTTCGAACTGCGCGTCGGGGTCGCTGCGCACGACTTCGTAAGCGCTCTGCGTGCGGGCGCGCACGTACGCCTCGGTCTTCGCGTCGGGCTCCATCACGCCGGTTTTCGCCCCCATCTCGATCGCCATGTTGGCGATGGTGAACCGCTCGTCCGGCTCGAGATGTGCGAGCGCGTCGCCGCAGAATTCGATCGACTTGTAGCGTGCACCGTCCACGCCGAGCTCCTTCAGCGTCGCCAGTATGAAGTCCTTGCTGGTCACGTACGGCCCGGGCTTGCCCGTGTAGCGCACGCGGATCGTCGACGGCACCAGCAACCACGATTCGCCGAATGCAAACACGTAAGCGATGTCGGTCGATCCCATCGGAATGGAGTACGCGCCGAGCGCGCCGGCGGTGCAGGCATGCGAATCCGCATTCATGATCAGCATCCCGGGCCGGATCAGGCCGAGTTCCGGCGCCAGCGCGTGGTCCATCCCCTCGCAATTGGCGTAGAAGTGCTCTATCCCCTGCGCCGCGCAAAAGATGCGCAACTCTTCCACCGCGGTGGCGAGCTGGATGTCGCGAAAGGGCATGTGGCGCCCCGCCATCACGCAAATCTTGTCCGGATCGAATACTTTGGTTGCGCCCGCCGCGCGCATCTGCTTCAACGCAAGCGGCGCGGTAAAGTCGTTCGCCATCGCCAGATCGACGCGCGTGGTCACGATCTCGCCGACCGCGACGTGCTGTTTGCCGGCGGCGCGGGCCAGAACTTTTTGCGCTATGGTGCTTGGCATGTGCGTACCTCCTGGTCTGATTGCTGCGGGCGCCCGGTCGCGTCAGGTGCTGGCGCGGGCAAGAATTTCAAAGCCCAGGTCGACGATGACCGGTGCGCGATGCTTGATGCCGTTGTGGCGCTCCAGAATCAACTCCGCGGCACGGCGCCCTATTTCATAGCGCGGAATCTTGAGTGCCGTCAGCGGCGGGCTGACTTGCGATGCGATCTCATGGTCGTCGAAGCTTGCGATGGCGACCCGCCCCGGCACGCTCCAGCCGCGGCGCTGACACTCGAGCGCCGCGCCGACCGCGAGCACGTCGCCCGCGAAAAAAACCGCATCGGCGCCCGCTTCGACGAGCCTGACGAGCGCCGCGCCGCCGCTCGCGAAGCCGCCGTCGACTTCGATGATGCGGGCGGGATCGATTGGCAAACCGGCTTCGCGCAGGGCCGCCTTGTAGCCTTTCAACCGCGCCGCCGAACGCGCGGTGACGGCGGTGGCGAGGCTCGCGAAGCCGACGCGCCGGTAGCCGCGCTCGACGAGGTGACGCGTCATCGCCTTGCCGGCACGGTAGTTCGAGTAGCTGACGACCATGTCGAGAGGATTGCGCGTGAGATCGCCGACTTCGACGACGGGGATGCCCGATTTGACCAGCAGCTTGCGCGCATGCGGCGAGCGCACCGCATCATGCAGTACGATGCCGCACGGGCGCTGCGCGAGAAAAGCCGTGACGAGGTCTTCCTCCTCGTCCGGCGAGTAGTGGCTGTCGCCGAGCATCAGGTTGATGCCGCGCGCGCGCAGCGCGTCCGACATGCCGTGGCTGGTGGCGGCGAAGAGCGAGTTGCGCACACTCGGCACGATGGCGGCGACGAGCTTGGTGCGATTGGATGCGCGCAATCCGCCGGCCAGTTCGTTGGGCACGTAGCCGACCGCGCGCACCGCGCGCGCGATCCGCAGGCGCGTCTTTGCGGAGACCTGATCGGGGGCGCGCAGCGCGCGCGACACGGTCATGGCTGAAACGCTCGCGCGCTTCGCCACGTCCTGCATGCGGGCGTGCGTTGCGGAATGGTCGGCGCGGCGGCTCATGTCATTCGTCGAAAGGAAAAACTTGACACGCATCATAACATAAGCGACATTGCATGTTATCGTTAACATACGGGGACTCTCCTGATGCAGCCCCTCATCATTTGCGCGGCCGTCACGGGCGGCGCGCCGGCGCGCTCGAAAACGCCGCATCATCCGGTGACGCCGGACCAGGTGGCGGCCGACGCGGTCGCCTGCTGGCGCGCGGGTGCGGCCATCGTGCATATACACGCGCGCCTGGCCGACGAGTCCACGAGCAGTGAAATCGCCGCCTATCGCGATACGGTCGACCGCATTCGCGCCGCCGGCTGCGACGCGATTCTGAGTTTGTCGGCGGGGGACGACGGCGGCCGCGCCGACCACGCGCAACGCCTGCGCGTCGCGGAAGCGGGCGAGGAACTGGTGTCGCTCGATCTCGGACCGATCAACCTGGGGTCGCGTCTTTACGACAACCGGCCGGCGTATTTGCGCGAGATGGCGCAGCGCATGCTGAAGCTCGGCGTCAAGCCCGAAATCGACGTGCTCGACAGCGGCCACCTCGACAGCCTGGCCACGCTGATCAAGGACGGGCTGGTCAAGCCGCCCTATCACATCCAACTGGTGTTTGGCGTGCCCGGCGGCATCCCGCTCGATGTGCGCCTGCTGCCGATACTCGTATCGCGTCTGCCGCCCGACTCGGAATGGTCGATTTCGTGCCAGACCTCGGATTTCGAGACGTTCCTGCGCTTCCAGATGGCGGCGTTTGTCGATGGCGGACACGTACGCACCGGCATGGAGGACCACGTCTATGTCCGCCCCGGGGAACTCGCGCGCAACAACGCGGAAATGGTCGAGCAATGGAGCGCAACCGCGCGCACCTTCGGCCGGCCGGTGGCGACACCCGCCGCGGCGCGCCGCATGCTGGGTATCGGCGCGCGCAGTTAGTTCGGTGGAGCCGCGCTAAACATTCCCTCCGGTTCAAGGGGAGCCGATTCGTCATTGCCACGCACGGATTAAAGGGAGGAATTGTTCATGCAGACCGCGACGACCGAACGCTATACGCTCTTCCTGCAGCCGGGATGAAGCAGCTGCCTGAAGACGAAAGAGTTTCTTTCGCAAAATAACATCGATGTCGAGATCGTCGACGTGGTGAACCATCCCGGCGGTCGCGAGCGCCTGCACGCCCTGGGCGTGCGTCACATCCCGCTGCTCGCGCGCGGCTCCGAGTACGTGATGGGCCAGGTCATCGCCGACGTGGCGAAATTTGTCGGCGTCCGGCATGTCAGTGAGGTGAAGCTGCCGGCCGACGTGCTCATGCAAAAATGGCTTGTCGTGTTATCCGCAGGCCAGCGCTGCATACGGCAGTTTCCGGCCGACCGTCTTGATCAGCGCCTGATCGACACGCGTGACCAGTCGACGCGCCACATGGGGTATCACGTGTTCCGCATCGGGCACGCGTTTCTCGAAACCGCCGTGCACGGCGTCAAGGACTGGGCGTCGGTATCGATGGAAATGCCCCCCGCGGCATTGCTGAGCGGAGACGATGTCGCCGCTTACGGCGAGACGATCAAGAGCCGTTTGAGCGAGTGGTGGAACGCGCAGGCCGACCAGTCGTGCGCGAGCGAAG
>JAYWDM010000376.1:0-12162 GCA_043779885.1 Betaproteobacteria bacterium
CGCGGTCTTGATCGCCGGCACGGCGACGCGTGCGCTGCGCTCGTCGATGCGGCGTTGCAGGTTTCTCGCTGCGGCGTTTTGCGGATTCTCGGCAAGCACCGGCCGCAATTTTGTCGCGGCGCCGTCGAGCTTGTCGGCCGCGAACAAGGTCTCGGCCTCCGTTAACAAAACGCGGTGTTTGCGATCGAGCTGGATTGCGTCGAGCCCCGCTCTGCCGCGCGGATTGTTGGCGTCGACGGCGAGCACGCGGCGGTACGCGGCCTCCGCGGCGTCGAATTGCGACGCCGCGCGCAGCGTGTCGGCGTCGACCAGCATCTGGCCGATCCGCACTTCGCGCTCGCGAAAATAGGCGGAACGGAAATTTTTCGGGTCCGCAATTGCGGCTTTTTCCAGAGACTGCAGGCCTTCCTCGATCCTGCCCTCCCTGAGCAGCCTCTGGCCATCGAGAAAGTTCTGCTGACCCGGGGGCGTAGCGCACGCCGCCAGCAGCAATGCCGCCAATACTCCCGCGCGAATGGATAAGCGCATCGAGGTCAGCCTAGCCGCCGGATGCGCAAAGATGCATGACTGCCGCAACCGCGGGAGCCAGGGAAATGAACACGCGTTGACGCGACAGGTTCACGATTCCGGCGTGCGCAGCAATACCGGGAAAGACGCGTGGCGGAGAATTTTGCATCAGGCAGTCAGGACTCAACGGCGTATCAATTACTATTTGCGGATCACAACCCGACTGGTGCCGGGCACTGCGCGCAGACGAACGTTACCAGACATAACCGGACTGTCCCTGGCGCGGTAGAAAGTTGGAACATAGGGTAAGCTACCTTAGGAGGAAGGTCAACGCGGCTGTATGCAATCGCTCAGGCAAGCGCGTGCCGCGGAAGCCATCGATCGCGCGGGCCGCGGGCATTGCGCCAGCCCGCGCCGTCGTCCGGGAGGCACGCCGCAGACCAACGCAAAACTCGGCACTGCCGTCCCGGTTGCGATCACCGATCCGCACCCGCTTTGCCCTTCTCGTCCGCCAGCAGGAACAATGTAATGCGGATTTGCGCGTCGATCGCAGGATCGCCGATCTGCTGTTTCTCGAACTTGAGATCATCGAGCGACACCACCGGCATTTCGTTCATGACCTGGGCGACCAATTGGCGCACCTGCGTGTAGCTGCCGCGCAGAGGTAACGTCACTTGATAGCGTTCGAGCTTCGCATTCGCCTCCTGTATCAAGCGGTATTCGCCCTGGCGCAACTGCAAACCCTGCTTGTCGGCAAAGCCGTAAATCTTCGCGAGCTCGTCCGGCAGTTGCCTCGCCGGCGGGAAATAGCCGTAAAAGCCCTTGAGTTGCACGCCGGGCGAGTTGCTGCGCGCCTGGTCCGACGCGGCAGACCGGGTTTTCATCTCGCTCGCAATGCTGTCGCGCATCAACGCCGCCTCTTCCGCGGCAGGCCGACTGGATGACAGGTAAAACGATGTGCTGAACAACAACATGCCAATGCCGGCGACGCCGGGCCAGCCCAGCTGGCGCAACTGATGATTCAAAGCGTGTGTGACCCGGTTCATGGTTGCACGGCAAACGTCGCCTGCACGGTGAAACGCAGCGGGTGGTTCGGGTCCTGGGTCTGCAGTTGGTGGTTGACCAGATGCACGTCGGCCAGCGCCGCGCTGGCGCCCAGCCGTTTGACGTAGTCGAGCATATCGTCCTGTGTTCGCGCTTCAGCGATGATCCGCAGGAGCCGCTGCTGGGTATCGGGCTGCAGGCCCAGCAACGCGATCTTATTGCTGCTCGCCGATTCGACTGCCTCGAAGATCGCACCCCACGGCGTTTCCAGTTGTCTCAGCACCTGGTCGATCTGCCTGGTCTCTTCGCCCGGGCGCCGGGAGTCGTCCGCCTTGAGCATGCGATCGAGGGCTTTGCGGTTGGGGCGCACGTCCAGCATATCGGCCTGCATCTGCAGACCGCTCAATTCGCTGGTGATCCCGCGGTAATCCACGAGCGTAACGACAATCGCGGCGGCGCCGGCGGCGAGCAGGAGCAAACCGGCCGGCCCAAAGCGACGCGCCGGCCGCTGGTAGTCGAGAAACAATGGCCGCATCACGACACGGCGCTCATTGCCATTGCGTATTGCGGATCGCTAAAGGGCGAGAATCCCGCGCACGGCGGCAGCACCAGCGGCATCACCTGCCAGCCGCTGCCGGGAACGGACGCGAATCGCGGCTCTTCCGGGACGTGCAACATTATTGCCCGGGTGCTGTCGCCGCCGCCCGCAAGACTCAGCTCGCGTTTGAACAATTGCGGCAGTTCCTGCAGGAAGCCGTCGCCCAGCTTGCCCGAGCGCACGTTGCGCCATTCCTGCTTCTCGATCGCCGCGCAGCAATAACGCCCGCGCTCGGCGATGATGAACCACGCGTCGCGCTGCCGGAATTCGCCGCGCCACCGATTGAATGAATTCATCAGGAACGGCTGCACCGAGCGCAACGCGACGGCGCTTCGTTCAAAAGCGCTGCGCAGCGCTTCGACCAACTGCCGATCGACCGCACTGGCGACCCGCGACGCGCCCGGCCTGCCGTCGCTCAAGCGCACCTCCCAATCCGCCGCCGCGTCGCCGTAGACCTTGGCGAAGCAATGCCGCGCAAACGCCAGTTCCTCGTCCGCGCCGTTCAGTGCGTCGCTCCAGGGCACCAGCACGTAGCGCACGAAATGGTTGGACAAAACCACCGTCGCATCGGCAGCGGCCTGCGTGGCCAGCACGCCCTGCAGCAACTGCAACGCGCCCTGCCACGGGGCGCCGTTCGCGCCCGCCGCGCACGATCCGCTATTTTTTGCCACGACCGCGGGTCTGACCCCGCGCGCGACCCGCACCCAGTTGAGCGCGTCAGGCGTCAGCGCGAAACAAACGCGGTCACGCCACAAAGGTAACACGGTTGATCTCCTGCAAAGTGGTTTCTCCGCTGCGCACCAGATCCAGCGCCGACTCGCGCAGGAACCGCGTGCCGTTGGCGCGCGCCGCCTCCTTGATCTTGCGGATCGGCGCGCGGGTCGCGATCAATTCGCGGATCTCGTCGTTCAGCAGCAGGAGCTCGGCAATGGCCTTCCTGCCGCGATAACCCGTGCCCCGGCAATGACCGCAGCCGCGCGCAAACCTGAACTTGAAGTCCGCTACGCTTGCCGGCGCCAGGCCGGAAGCGCTCAGTAACTCGGCCGCGGGCGCGACGTCCTCGACGCAATGCGGACAGATCACGCGCACCAGCCGCTGCGCGACGATGCCGTTGATCGCCGAAACCATGCTGTAGAGGTCGATCTGCATATGCATCAGCCGGCCGATCACGTCGAAAACGTTGTTGGCATGGATCGTGGTGAATACCAGGTGGCCGGTCAGCGCCGACTGCACCGCGATGTTCGCGGTCTCCGCGTCGCGGATCTCGCCGACCATGATCTTGTCGGGATCATGGCGCAAAATCGAGCGCAGGCCGACCGCGAATGTCAGGCCTTTCTTCTCGTTCACGGGGATTTGCAGCACGCCGGGCAACTGGTACTCGACCGGATCCTCGATAGTAATTATCTTGTCGTAGCCATGATTGATTTCGGAAATGGCGGCGTACAACGTCGTGGTTTTGCCACTGCCGGTGGGCCCGGTGACCAGCAGCATGCCGTAGGGTTCGCTCGCGAGGTGGCGCAATTGCCTGACGATCCCGGACTCGAACCCGAGGTTGTCGAGGTTCAGTGTCTGCAATTCGTCGAGTAACGCCTGCTTGTCCAGGATCCGCAGCACGGCGTCCTCGCCGAATATGCTCGGCATGATGGATATGCGGAAATCCACCTCGCGTCCCTTGTCGAGCGCCTTGAAGCGGCCGTCCTGCGGTATGCGCCGCTCGGTTATATCGAGCTCGGCAAGCACTTTGATCCGCGATATGGCCTGCTCGGCCTGCTGCAGGTCGGCAATGGTCTTGACCTCGGTCAGGGTGCCGTCGATGCGAAACTTGATGACGAGACTGCTCGCCGTGGTTTCAAGGTGAATGTCGCTCGCGCCGATCTTGAGCGCGTCGCGCAGCGTGGATCTGACCAGCCGCACGACTTCGCTCGTGTCCTCGCTGATCGTCTTGAGCGACAAGTCTTCGATTCCCTGCAGGAGCATCGTGTCCTGCCCCCGCTCGCCGTGCACCGTGTCGAGCGCCTGAAAGGTCTCCTCATGCCGCGCCAGATAGGCGCGCAGGTCGGCGTGGTGAATGAGCGACCACGTGAACGCACACTTGATGCGCTCGTCCATGCGGTCCTGCAACTCGACGGCGAACGGGTCGTCGAAAGCCAGGATGATTTTCCCGGCGGGGTCGCGCAGCGCTATGCAGCCGTGTTTGACCGCCTCGCCGTAAGACAGCAGGTCGAACACGGGTTCCAATGCATTGACCTCGTGCATCGAAACCACCGGGTAGAAGAACGTCGCAGCGAGCGCGGCGAGAAATTCTTCCTGCGGCAATTCAAGCTGCTCTTCGAGCACCTCGACCAGCCGGCGCCGCGTGCGCAGCGCTTCGGCACGCGCATCGCGAATCTGCCCGGCCTTGATGCCCCCTGCCGCCTCGCCGATTGGCGACCATGTCGCGCTCACTGGATGCTCCCCGCGAGTTCAAAGATCGGCAAATACATCAGAACGACGATCAAACCGATTGCAATGCCGATGAAAGCCATCAGCAACGGCTCGAACAACCGGATAAACCAGTCGATCCAGCGCGCGATTTCCTCGTCGTGGAAACTCGCGATATTTTCCATCATTTCGCCCATTTTGCTGGCGCGCTCGCCGACCACCAGCATGCGCAGTGCAACCGACGTGGTGAGCCCGTTGGCATCCATGGCACGGGATACTGGCAGTCCCTCGCTGATACTCTGGGCGGCGGTCGCCAGCGCCTGCCGCATCGCGGGCGGCAGGATACCCGCCACCATGTTGAGTGCGTTCACCACCGGGATGCCGTCGCGCAGCAGCATGCCCACGGTACGGTAAAACCGCGCCAGGTGATACAAACGCAGGCGCTCGCCTATTCCGGGTACCCGCCACAACTTTTCGCCCATCCACTGCCGGGTTCCGGGATTGAGCAGCGCGTAGGCGCAGGCGGCAATAGCGCCGCCGGCCGCCGCCAGCACCGGGCCGGTGTGCGCCTGCAACAAGCTGCCCCACGATAGGAGCATGCGCGAAAAGAACGGCAGGTTGCCGCCGATGTCCTCGTAAATCTGGCTGAACCGCGGCACGACGTACAGCATCAGGAACAGGGTTACGAGCCCCCCCACCAGCATCAGCAATGCAGGGTATATCAGCGCGCTGACCACTTTTTTTCGCACCACGTCGAGTTGCGACTGGTAAATCACGAATCGTTCCAGCGCCTCGGGAAGGTCGCCGGTCTTTTCGCTCGCCTGCACCGTTGCGACGTAGAGCGCCGGAAATGCCGCTGGAAACTGCTGCATCGCACTCGATAACGTCTGCCCTTCCCGCAACCGCGCAACCACGCTTTCGATGACGTGCCGGCCAGCGACGTCGCGTTCCTTTTCCGCCAGCGTTTGCAACGCCTCCGTCAGCGGCAGGCCGGATCTCAGCAGGACGAGCAACTCACGGCTGAACAACAGCAAGGAAAATCCGCGGTGACGGCCGCCGCGCGATGCCCACGCATTCCACGCCGACCCGGGCCTAACCGTCAATACGGTATAGCCCTGAATGGCCGCCTGCTTTGCAGCCGCGCCTGCATCGACCGCATCGAAGCGCAGCGACACGACGCCTTCACGCTCGCTCAAAGCTTTAAGTTCGTAGAGCATCGCGCGTGCAGTCACCAGTTCGTGATGTCGGCGGCCTCGCCGGTGCCACCGGGCTGACCGTCCTTGCCGTATGAAAACAGATCATATTCGCCATGCTCCCCCGGCAGGACGTAAACGTAGGCCCGGCCCCACGGATCGAGCGGAACCGCCTTCTTCAAATACGGACCTCCCCATTTGAGCTCGTTGGCCGGCCGCGTAAAGAGCGCAGCCAATCCCTGCTCGGTGCTCGGATAATGCCCGGTGTCGAGCCGGTACTGGTCGAGTGTTTTTCCCAGCGCATCGATTTGCGCGCGCGTGAGCTGGATTTCGGATTTGCCGATCTGGGAAAAATAGCGCGGTCCGACGTAACCCGCGAGCAGCCCGATGATGGCGACCACCACCAATAACTCGAGCAACGTAAAGCCCGCACTGTCGCGGCGCTTTTGCAGCCCGCGATGCGGAGTGGTAAACATCGTCATGGCAAAACCGTCCTCAAGCTGAATGTCGCGCCGGATTCATGGCCAAACGCTCCCCGCAAAACCGGGAACTCATGTCTGTCAGCGCCTCACTTACTCTGACAAAAACCGGGCGCCGCTTCCCCGCGGCCACACCGTGAATTTGTCCGTCTCACGGCAGCGCAGGGAGTTTACCGCACTGAGGATATAACGTCCCGCGTGGCGATCGGGACGGTCATTTCGCGCGGTTGGGACGGCGCGACGCGTTCCGCGGGCGGCGCCGCGCCTGCCGCAAAGGACAGGATTTGTTTGGTATTGAGCGGCAGATACGTCAAAGCGATGTGATCCGCCGCCACCTCGTCTACGCGGTAAACGCCATCAAGAACATTGCCGGCTGCGGTAATCGTATAGACCTGATCGCTCGTGCCCTTGGTCAGAAAAATAATATCAAAGCCGCCTTGCTGGGTCATTCTGCCCATGAAAACGTAGGGCACCAGCGGGGCCACCGGCGCCGGGGCCGGCGCCGCTGCCGCTGCCGGCACGGGCTTGACCGGCGGCTGCCAGGTCGCACTCCCGAACAGTTCACGGGCAGGTTTCCCGGCAATCGGCTTGCGCTGCAAACGCTTCACCAATTCACTGGCAGAACCCGGCGCGCCCGTCGGGCCGGCCGACTGAGCGCTCACTGCGCCTTGCCCGACCTCAGCCGCCGACACGGTCGCCGCCGTGAACACCAAGGCCAGCGCGCACGTCAGATAAGCATCACGCATTTTCAAATTGACCACCACGCAAACTTTCCGGATGAAACGAGGAGACATTATCCTCCCGTTCAGTCATCTTGCAACAGCCTTGCGCCGCTACTTGCGGTGCCTTGGCGACGCGTTGCCCGACAGCCGCCGCGCCGCACAACCTCCAGCGCCACCGTCTCCCGTGCGATGAAATTGGCAACGATCAGACCATTACCCGCGAATCCCGTCCGCTGCATGGTTGTTATTGCGAATTCGGGCCGTTGCCGGGAAGCCGGCCGCTTGTTCGCGCGTTGCGCGGCGCGGCGTAGAGCGTCGTTCGCTCGCGCGGCCGGCGGCCGCTGGAGCGGATCAGCTGCTCCATTTGCGCGGGCGTCATTTCCGGCCCGTGGGACGCACCTGCCGCGCGGGAAATCGTCTCGTCCATCAGCGTTCCGCCGAGATCGTTGACGCCCGCGTGCAGGCAGGCCGCAACACCTTCCGGTCCCATCTTCACCCATGACGTCTGGATGTTCGGAATCAGCGGGTGCAGCGCAAGACGCGCCACCGCGTGCATGAGAACGGCTTCGCGGAACGTCGGCCCGCGGCGCGCCCTGCCCTTGCGATAGATAGGCGCCTCCATATGCACGAACGGGAGCGGCACAAACTCGGTGAAGCCGCCGGTTTCGGCTTGCAGCGTGCGCAGTCGCAGAAGATGGCGCGCCCAGTTTACGAGCCCTTCCATATGGCCGAACATGATCGTCGACGTGGAGCGCAACCCCAGCCTGTGGGCGGTGCGCATGACCTCCAGCCATTCGCCGGTCCTGATCTTGTCGGGACACAGTACCGCACGCACTTCGTCGTCCAGAATCTCCGCGGCAGTCCCCGGCAGCGTGCCGAGTCCGGCCCGCTTCAACTCGGCCAGGAATTCCCCGAGCGAGATGCCCAGCGTGCGCGCACCCTGCCACACTTCGAGGGGCGAGAAGGCATGCACATGCATCGCGGGAACGACGGCTTTCACGGCCCGGCAAATTTCGAGATAGGTCGCGCCTGTATAAGCCGGATGGATGCCGCCTTGCATGCACACTTCGGTCGCACCGCGCTCCCAGGCTTCCAGTGCGCGGCGCTGGATCTCTTCGAGCGGCAGGTCGTAGGGTTTGCCCCGCAGGTTCTCGCTGGTCTTGCCTTTCGCGAACGCGCAGAACTGGCACCGGTAGCCGCAGATGTTGGTGTAGTTGATGTTGCGATTAACGACATAACTGACAATGTCGCCATTCATTTTCGCCCGCAACTCGTCGGCCGCCATGCAAACGGCGGAGTATTCCTCCCCCCGCGTGCGGAAAAGCCGCACGATCTCGTCCTCGGCAAGCGTCTCGCCCAGCGTTGCCCTGGCCAGAATGGCGCCCACCTCACCGCGCGCGGCCATGCGCCGGGGCGCGACGGTCAGCGCGAGGTCCGTCGCGGGAAGACGATCCTGCATGCCCGGCGACCAGCCGTCGACGCGAGGAAAGCCGTCGCTGTCGGTCAAGTGCAATACTGCCGTGCGCAATCCCGGATCGATCCAGCGCGCGGCGTCACGCACATAAGCAGGATAAATCGCCAGACGCTCGACGAGTTCCTTGCCCGCGCTCTTCGTCGCCCGCGCGAGGATGCGCAGATCCGGCCAGCGCGCTTCCGGATTGACGTGATCCGGGGTCACCGGCGACACGCCGCCCCAATCGTTGATACCCGCTTCAACGAGTTGGCGCAAAGACCCCGGGCTCAGGTTCGGCGGCGCCTGAATGTTCATCGCGGGGTCGAACAGCAGCCGCGCGACTGCGATGGTCCACAGATGCTCTTCGAGCGTGGGCGCCGTCGCCCCGGCCATGCGCGTGCCGGGCTTCGGCCGGAAGTTCTGGATGATGATTTCCTGAATGTGACCGTAGCGATCGTTAAGATCGCGCAACGCGAGCAACGCCTCGATGCGCTCCGCGCGCGTTTCGCCGATGCCGATCAGCACGCCACTGGTAAACGGCACGCCTGCTTCGCCGGCAAGCCGGATCGTTTCCAGACGCACCGCGGGCAGTTTGTCGGGCGAACCGTGATGAGGTCCGCCGCGCTCGCACAGCCGTTGCGAGGCGCTTTCGAGCATGATCCCCTGCGAAACAGAAACCTTGCGCAGCGCCGCGATGTCGCCGGCGTCGAGCACGCCGGGATTTACGTGCGCAAGCAGCCCCGTCTGCTCGAGTACTACACGGGCCGCTTGCGCGAGATAGGACAAAGTTGTCGGGTGCCCGAGCACGCCAAGCTCGTCGCGCGCCGCGCGATAGCGCAGTTCCGGCTTGTCGCCCAGCGTGAACAGCGCTTCCTTGCAACCCGCCGCCGCGCCTGCCTGTGCGATCGCAACGACCCGGTCGAGCGTCAGGTAAGCCGCCTGTCCCTTGCGCGGCGGCTGCGCGAAGGTGCAATAGTGGCATATGTCCCGGCACAACTGGGTCAGCGGAATAAAAACTTTGCGGGAATAAGACACGACAGCGCCGTGCGCGGCGTCCCGCCGCGCGGCCGCCGCAGGCATCAACGCATCGGGACGAAGCCCGGCAAGCGCGTAAGCGTCGTCGCGCGACAGGCGGCGGTCCGGCGCGAAGCGCAGATTGGGATCGGTCGTCATGGGCGTCTCATCGTAATCGCTATTGTGTCACTTATCGAGTATTACGAAATTGATGACTTTGCGCCCTCACCCTCGGTCCCTCTCCCCGGGAGAGCAAAGCGAGGGCCAGGGCGGGGATGACGGCGCAGTCTCGCAATTACGCAATACTCAATAATCCGCGCACGGTTCATTGCAGCGGGCGCGCTGCGCGCGACCCAGCCGTTCCGCGATCCCGAGCGTGCGCAGACAGGCGTAGCTTCGCGTCGCGGACGGATGCATGAGAAAAGTGGCAACGTCATCCGGCCGGTCGATGTCGTGTCCGACGCGTGCGAGCGCCAGAATTTGCGGTTCGATGCCGCGGGCCCGTGCCGCCTCCCGGTGATGGCGCAGGCTGTCGTCGCCAAAGCCAAACGCCAGCGCACGCGGCGGGGAACAGGCGAGCGCGTTCGTTCCGCCATCCATGCTGGCGGCTACCAGCGTGACCGCGGGTGCGGCGCGATGCGCGTTAACGATCGTCCCGACATCCGCCGGCGTGATCAGCGGCACGTCGGCTGGAATGACGAGCATACCGTGCCGCCCTTCGCCGGCGAGGTGGCGTGCAGCCTGTTCCACGGCTGCCGTTATGCCGGCGTTCTCGGTGTCAGCCAGAACGCATGCACCGGCCGCCTGCGCCATCGCCGCCGCGCCGGTGTCGCCGGTCATGACGACGACACCCGCGAGAGCGGGCGTGCACGTCAGCGCCGCCAGCACGTCCCCGAGCATCGCGCGCGACAACGCCGCGCGTTCATCCGCGGTGAGCAGCGGCAACAAGCGCTGCTTGGCATGCGCAAACAGCTTGACCGGAACGACCGCCCAGAGTGCATCGCTGGTGCTCATGTGTCGACTCTGCATTGTTCACCCGGCGTGCGCTGTGCAGTTAGCCGCCCGGCAAATGCCAGCACTGCGTGCGCTAGGCGGCGCTTGTCAGCGATGTTTTTCATCAGCGTGCGGGTGACCGCGACCGGAACAGCAATGCGTTGCGCCTCGGCGGCGTCGGTTTCGTCAATGACTAGACCGTCGATAAGGCCCGCGTAATGATCCGCGATCGCTCCCGACGTGACAGCGATGCCGAGCTCGCCCATGATCTTCGCGGTCGGCCCTTTTACCGCCGCGCCGCCGATGACCGGCGAGATCGCGATCACGGGCGCCGTCGCGCGCCGGAGCGCCTCGCGCACGCCGGGCACGGCGAGTATCGGATCGATGCTGAGATAGGGATTGGACGGCGCGATCACGATCGCGTCGAGGCCGGGATCGGCGAGCGCATCGACGAATGCCGATTGCGGTCGCGCCTGCGCCGCGCCCGCGAAGGAGATTGCCGTAATGACGGGCGCGCACGCATGCCTGACAAAATACTCCTGAAACGGCAGCGGACCGTCCGCAGTATGCACGACCGTGCGCACCGGACTGTCCGTCATCGGCACGATACGCGAATTGACGCGCAGTCGCCGCGCCATGTCCGCGACGATGGAACCGGGCATTTCGCCGGTGCCCA
Source organism: Betaproteobacteria bacterium (assembly GCA_043779885.1). Taxonomy (GTDB): domain Bacteria; phylum Pseudomonadota; class Gammaproteobacteria; order Burkholderiales; family SG8-41; genus PALSA-1004. The sequence continues at coordinate 11,101 of JAYWDM010000376.1, forward strand.
GACGTCGCGTGCGCTCGACGTGAACGGCGAGATCCCGGTCGCCCAGAGCGAACCACGATGCGCCGCCAAGCGCGGTGAGCGCGGCCATGAAGTTCCAGCTTTCGTCGGCCCTGCCCCAGCCGCGCGCGGTATCGCTCAGGCCGGCGAGCGTGTAGAGGACGGTATCGAGGTCGGGCGATATATGCAGGCCGAGATGCGTAAAGTCGTCCCCTGTATTTACGATTACCGTAAGGTCGCCGGCCGCAAGCACGGCATCGAGTCCAAGCACGAGCTTGGCGCCGCCGACGCCCCCGCACAGCGCGAGCACACGTTTCGCCGCCGGCGGTGGCGCGACGTGTGCCGGTCGTTTCATGGCCGCCTTTGCCGCGTGCCGTCCGTCATCGGAACAGGTCCTGCGCTTTGGGCCTTAACAAAGCAGCCGCGTTACGCGCCGGCGCGTTCCATGCGAGCCCGCGCGCGTGCACGAGCGGCAACCCGTCGTCGGTCTGGCCCATCAGCAACGACGCCGCGGCGGCGATTTCGTCGCCGAGCGCGACTTCGGTCACGCGCATCGCGCGGCCAAAGAGGTCGGGCGCGCCGATGAGATCCAGCAGCGACGGCAGGCCCGCGACCCCGAGGGCGACGCCGACGACGCCATTGCGCCACGGGCGGCCGAAACTGTCGTTGATTACGATGCCCAGATCGGCGCCGAACGCCTGATCGAGCCGCGCCTTGAGCAGGGCACAGGTGGCGTCCGGGTTCGCGGGCAGGAGCAGGACCCGCTCGACACCTGCCGGTTGTCCAACGTTCGACTGGTCGACGCCCGCATTTGCCATGACGAAGCCAAGCCGATGCACGACGATCAGCACGCCCGCGCCATGGCGCACGATCTCCTGCGACTCCGCGAGAATAACTTCGATGAGGCGCGGATCCTTAAGCACGGTTGTCGCGAGTTCGGTTGCGCGTGCCGAGGGCACGACGTCGCATAGATCGACGTAACGCCCCTCAGCTTTCGATACGATCTTCTGCGCAATGACGAGCACGTCGCGATCGCGCGGCGCGATACCGGAACGTCGCAGGCCA
>JAYWDM010000377.1:0-12156 GCA_043779885.1 Betaproteobacteria bacterium
GTGCGCGGCTTCGGGCGCTCGACGCCGATGCCGAAGGAATACGAGTGGACGATGGATGCGCTGCTCGAGGATTTCGCGGCACTCATCGACCACCTCGGCTGCGGGCACGTACACCTCGTCGGCGCCAAAAGCGGCGGCTCGATGGCGCTCATGCTTGCGGCCGAATATCCGCAGCTCGTAAAAACGCTGGTCGGCGTGACGCCTCCGGTGGTCGGGCCGCAGGCGGCGACGGGCTGGTGCAAGGACATCGAAAAAAGCGGCATGCTCCGATGGGCGCAACAAACGATGCAGGGCCGGCTCGGCAGCCAAGCGTCGCAGGCAGAAGTCGACTGGTGGGTGAATACCATCCAGAGCAAAACGGCGGTGTCGACCATGCAGGGGTATCTGCGCTGGGTGCCCGGCATGGACATTCGCGCCGGCATCGCGAAAATCGCGTGCCCGACGCTGATTTTCTGCACCACCGGCAGCGGGCTGCGCACGGTCGACAGCTACAAGGAATGGCAGTCGACAATCAGGAACTCCAGATTGATCGTGCTCGAAAGCGACGCCTGGCACGCGGCGGGCGCCCTGCCCGACGTGTGCGCCAAAGCTGCACGTGAATTCATCGATGCACAGCGTTAGGCTATCTCTTCCCTCTTCAAGGGGGAGAGCAAGCGAAGCGGCGAGGGGGCATGCGGGATGGGGATGGGTGGGGTTCCGGATTATGGCGTGCGAATTTAGACCCATCCCCACCTCGGTCCTCCCCTTGAAGGGGAGGATGAGAAATGCGCTTTGCGCAATGACGTGGCCCACCTCGGTCCTTCCCTTGAAGGGGAGGATGAGCACAATGCTGTGCGCCGCATTCTTGTCGACGGCCGCCGCCGCGCAGTCCTATCCGGTCAAGCCCGTGCGTATCATCGTCGGCTATCCGCCCGGCGGGCCGACCGATGTCATCGCGCGCACGGTTGCGCAGAAACTCACCGAAGCATTCGGGCAGCAGGTCATCGTCGATAATCGCGCCGGGGCGAGCGGAATAATCGGCGCGGAACTCGTGGTGAAGGCCGCACCCGACGGCTACACCCTGCTGACCGTGCCCATCACTTACGCCGTCACGCCCAGCGTATTTCCCAAAATGCCTTACGATGCAGAGAAGGACCTGGCCCCGGTTGCGCTCATCGCGGCCGCACCCTTCATACTCGTCGTGCATCCGACACTGCCGGTAAAAACCGTCAGGGATTTGATCACGCTCGCGAAGAGCCGCCCCGGCCAGATCAATTATGCGTCGGCAAGCGCCGGCGGCATGCCGCATCTTGCAGGCGAACTCTTCAACAGCATGACCGGCGTCAAGCTCGTGCACATACCGTACAAGGGCGCAGCGCCGGCGACTATCGATCTCCTCGCGGGCCAGGTTTCATTGATGTTCAACAACATGCTATCCGCGATGCCGCACGTGAAATCCGGCAAGCTGCGCGCGGTGGCGGTCACCAGCATCAAACGCTCGCTGGCGGTGCCCGAATTGCCGGCGATCGCCGAAACGGTTCCCGGCTTTGAAGCGAGCGGCTGGTACGGTGCATTCGCGCCGGCGGCCACGCCGCGCGAGATCATTGCCAAGCTCAATTCCGAAATTAATCGCGTGATGCGTCTGCCTGACGTGGCGCAACGGCTGGCGGGCGACGGCGTCGAAGCAGTCGCGATGACACCGGAGCAGTTCGCAGGTTATCTGCACCGGGAGATCGCCAAATGGGGCAAAGTCGTGAAAATCTCCGGCGCGACGATTGATTGAGATGCGGAAGTCAAGACGGTTTTTAGACGCCGGTCAACGCCGAAAACTCCTGCTGCAAGCCACCGAGTGCACGGAGAATTACGGGATCGACAATTTCCCGGCGTGACGTTCGCGGTCTATGAACGGCCGCGCCTGTGACATTTCTCACGTTGCGCACAAAAAGAATGCCGCGGCATCCTGCGTCCGGCTTAAAACTGCTTTCGCCGCGAAAACTTTTGCGTTAGCATTTCCCTGTCCCGCGGGCTCGTGCCATGCCCGCACTAATATTTTTCATCCGGTTTAACCAAGGAGCCTGTCGTGAAACCACACCCCGCCTTAATTCTGAAGCGCTTGCCGCTTTACATTTCTGCCGCATTTGTTGCGGCTGCTCCGGCGTATTCCGCGCCCTACCACGCCGATGCAGGCTACACGCTGGGTGGCGCCGCAGCAGTCACCGAGCCGGCACAGGATAGCCCTACGTCCGTGGATATTCTTACGTTTACCGGGGACGGGACCAACGACATAGGAATTCACACCTTCGGCAGCGCCGCCACCTTCGGCAGTCGCTCGTCGGGAACGAACAGTTTTGACGTGAACGGACTGTTTCGGCTGACGACCTCGGTGAGCGGGGACTCGTTCATGTTCGACATTATTCCGGGTCAGGTCGCCGCGTATGGAAGCGCGGGTTTTGGCGCGACTGAATTTGAATCGTCACACATTCATCTGAGCATCAAGGTGGATAGCGTGGAGAAATTCGCGTCCGACGCTTTGGTGACCGTCGGCGCAGGCGGCGTCGCAACGAATGCACAGACCGGCGCGAATATCGGATATTTATTCAACTCGGGAGTGGGGTTCGGGGTCTACAGCATATCCGGCGGCCTGCAAACCCTGAGTGGGCTCGGCATCGGCACGCATGACATCGTTTACGAGATGTTCAGCGAGGCCCACGGCAAGGTGCTGGCATCGAACCTTAATACCTGTCTGGCGCCGGTTTTTAGTGGCGGCGGCGGGGGCAATGGAACCCCCACGGTGGTGGATGGCGGTGGTGCCGGTGCCGACACGTTCCTCGTCCGGTGTTCAGCGGTGGCGCAGTCGGGCGACCCTATCGTGAGCCCCACCGCAGTGTCGGAACCGGCGTCCGGGTCACTACTTGGCCTGGGATTGCTGGGGGTAGCGCTGGCAGGTCTCAAGGCGCGCAAAAAAACGAAGCGCGTCAGCCTCTAGTCCGGCGTCAGGTAATCAGGAAACGGCTCCGCGGGAGCCGTTTTTTTTGCACTCTTATCGGTCGGCAGGCAAGCAGGCGCCGCGTCATTACGCAAGGCCTCATCGCGCCGGACAGTAGAAATCCAGCTCCTTTTTCCGTGCCTCCTGGGAAAACAGCGCTGCCATGCTTTGCCGCGCAGCGCAGCCGACATTCGCACGCAACTGCGGATCGGCCTTCAGGCGCAAAATCACTTCCTCGGCCTCCTCGGGGGACTCGATCAGAAATCCGTTGACCTCGTCGTCTATCCATTCGGTATAGCCGCCGCGCCAGTGGCAAACGACCGGAAGGCCACAGGCCATTGCCTCCATGATGACGCGGCCGAAAACCTCGAGCCATGTTTCCGCGGTGCGATAGTAGAAGCAGTCCAGCCCCTGCAGCAGCGTCTCCGCGGGTTCACTGCCCTCCCGCATCAGTTCAATTCCCGGGACATCGGCCAATTCCCGGCCAAGACAGGTGCCGCCCATGATGCGGACCCTGCAATCCTTTTCGGCGAGCCTGCGATAGACCGCGGCATCCGGCAGATGATGTTTGGTCAAGTCGTCACGACTCAAACGCCCGACGGTAAATGGCTGATTGCTGCGATGCGCTTGCGTGCGCGGCACGAACCTGTCGATATCAATCGGCGAAGGGTGCACCTCCCCCGGGGTCGCACTCGTTGTGCGCAGCCACTGTGACGCGAATACAAACTCGGGGCTCTTGATTCCGGCGCCCGCGAGGCCCGCCACGAGCTGCGGAAACAAATCCGGCGAATAGGTGTTGTAAACCGCGATCGTTCTTTGAAATCCGGTGAATCGCAGCCATGCGCCGATGGCAAAGAACACGCCCACGATTATCAATGTGCCCCGGTATGGGAACTGCTGATTGAAAGCGGAAATGCGGCGAATCGGATAGTCGGCCAGGCGCGGATCGACAGGCTGTTCCGTCCATAAAGATACGTCGCCGCGCTGCCGCAGATCGCGGTAAAGCGCGAGCGCGCGCAAATCGCTGCCGCGCATGGCGTTCGAGAATTCGGACAATATGTGAATTTCATTTGCCATCTTTTTGCGCCGCCTGCTCGACATCGAGCTGCAATGCGCGGGTGACGCGCGTATGCATGTTGTAAGCGCCGGCCAGCACCGTGACTTCAAGTATCTGCTGCGCGTCGAAATGCCGCGCGATCAGCTCAGTGAGTTCGGGACGGTCTGTTTCGCCGCTCAGCGGGATGCGGGCCATGGTGTATTCGACAGTTCGGAGCGACGACGTAAAAGACGATGACGGACTACTTCAGTAAGCCCGGATGAATGAAATGAAATCCGGAGATAGATTTATTGCATGAGAGTAATCCCGGAATGCGCTGCGTTCCTTCCGGGCTACGATTCTTTCGTGTGTGTCATATACGGGATCCGTCATTCCGGCCAAGCGCAGCGCGAGCCGGAATCCATGCGGTGCTACCATGTCCCACTGGATTGCGGCGTGCGCCAGACTGACGGCAGGCGGGGCGTTCGAGATTTCATCTTCAGCTTCACTCGATCACCTTGTTAGCGCGCACCAGAATCGTATTGGGAATTTTGATGCCCAGCGCTTTCGCGGTGATGAGGTTGACCACCAGTTCGAACTCGGTGGGTTGTTCGATCGGCAGATCGCCCGCCTTCGCGCCTTTGAGGATTTTGTCGACGTATACCGCGGCGCGGCGATACCTCACTACGTCGTCGGGCCCGTAACTCATCAGACCGCCGGCCTCGACGATCTTCCGGTGGCCAAACACCGATGGCAGCCGTTGCCGCAGCGCGAGTCCGGCAATTTGCGGGCCGAGCGGGTTTAGCGTCGCATCCCCCTGGACGACAAGCGCACCTACGCGTTCCCGCGCCATGCGTGAGAAGGCGTCGACAAGGTCGCCGGCGCCGCGGGCTTCGACGCGCATGTAGGCTTTGCCCATTTTCTGTGCGGCCGCTTCCAGTATCGCGCTTATCGGCATCGAAATCGTGTTGCTCGGGTTCATCAGCCATGCGACTCGAGTTACCTTCGGCACCACACTGAGCAGCAGTTCCACCCGCTTGGCGACAATTTCCTCGCCCATGTTAGTGAGCCCGGTGATGTTGCCGCCCGGACGGGCAAGGCTCGCCGCGAACCCGCTGCTGACCGGGTCCGCGAACGACGTCGTGACGATGGGAATTGTCGCCGTTGCCTGCCGTGCCGCGCGGACCCCCGGCGTTCCGTTGGTGACGATGACGTCAACGTTCAGCTTTACGAGTTCCTCCGCCAGCGCCAGCAGCCGCTCGGTCTTGCCGCCAGCGTAGCGCCACTCGATCACGACATCACGGCCCTCGACACGCCCCAGATCGCGCAATCCCCTGAGGAATGGGCCGCCCAAGTCATCGCTGTCCGATTGCAACCCGGGATAAAGGATGCCGATGCGACGGGCCTTGCCCTGCTGGGCGAAAGAAAAAAGCGGCGCTGCGAGTGCGCCTGCGCCAAGCGCGACGAGCAGCTTGCGGCGATTATTCATACCCACTCCCTGCAAACTGCGCGCCCATTATGCGTGCCTATGCCATGTACGGAAGATTAACGCGTCAGTGGTGAGGGAGCGGTTTCGATTTCAGTCAGCGCGGCCGCGTTGCCGGCTTCGCTCGATACGCAGCAACGGCTTTCTCCAGATCACCGAGTTCTTCACAGGGCAGCAGGCAGATTTCGCGCAGCGCCGCGAGATGTTTTTCCGCACTGGCGAGATCGCCGGTCATGAGATAAGCCTCGCCGATGTATTCGTGCGCGCCGCGGTGCCGCGGACTGAGTTCGAGCGCGCGTTGGTAGTATTTGAACGCGAGATCGAACTGCTTCAGGTTGCGATGCGCATAGCCGAGATAGTTCTGCAGGTCCGCGTTGTCCGGATCGCGCAGCGCCGCCTGCTGAAAACGTTTCGCCGCCTCCGGCCAGTTTTTCCTGTCCAGCGCCTGCTTGCCGGCGGCGTAATCCGTATCGCGGGCAGCCGCAGCGGGGTCGGCCTCGCCGGGATCGGCCATGGCCGGCAGCGCGGCAATCCCGCCCGCGATCACCAGCGCGCAGACCGCCGTGCGCCATCCGTTGCTCTGCACGTTATGACGGCTCATCGTTGCGCAACATACGCTTTGGCGCGCGCGATTTCCGACCGCGTGGTGTCCGCGTTCTTCGACAACGCCAGCAGCTTGCCAAAGTAATCAGCGGCTTTCTGCCGGTCGCCGGCGGCCTCTGCTGCGCGCGCCGCACCGTAGATGCCGCGATAGCGGTTGGGGTATGCCTTGAGCGCGACTTCGTATTCGCGCAGCGCCGGCACCGCCTGGCCCATTTCGAGCAGCAGATCGCCCAGCAGTTCACGCAGCGGATACAGGCGGTTCTCCATCGTCACATGCTTCACGCTGCCGTCTTCGCTGGCGGCGGCGCTGCGCATCAATTTTTCAGCTTGCGCCCGGTTGCCTTCCGCCAACGCGATCCAGGCGGAAACCGCCAGCATCTGCTCGTCAGTCCGGTCTGCCCAGTAGGACTGGTCGGACTTCTGCAATGCGTTGCGCAGCGGCTCCATCGCCGCGATCTCGCGCTTCGCGCCGGCGGCGTCACCGCTGCGCGCCATGCCGAGGCCGCGCGTGAAACGGGTGAGAGAGTCCGCCTGCGGATACGGAGTCGACGTCACGGGCAAAGCGGCAGCACCAGCCCAATCGCCTCGCTCTATCACCTGTCGCGCGGGCATTGCAGCGAGCGCCGTATAGTTGCCGAGCCCGGGCGGGCGGTCCCCGCGCACCGGCGTGCCCGCCGCTTTTTCGAACAAAGCCTTGGCCCGTGCGTCCTGCGCGAGTTGCAGGGCCGCATACACCGAGAAATCATAGGCGTGATAGTAGTCGGGCTGAATTTCGATCGACGACATGTTCGACGCAATCGATTCTTCCCACAGCCCGACCATGGAGTATATGTGCGACGGCATGTGGCGGGCGTGCGGCACGGCGGGCGCGATGCCCGCATAGCGCCGCGCGGCGGCTATCCCTTTGTCCGCGAGCGGCGGGTAGTCGTAAGCATGGATGAGGAAATGCGAAACGCCGGGATGCTGCGCGTTCTGTTCATAGAGCTTTTCCAGCATGGCCGCGGATTTGATCTGGGTCGCGTACGTCACGTCGGACTTCGACGCGGACGCCTGCAGGGTGAGCGCATAGAAAACCCGCGCTTCGTAATCATCCGGATAGCGTTGCGTCATTTGCTCCATCGCCTGGTTGTAGGCGGCGAGGCGGACATTCACCGGGACCTTGTCGTGATCACGGTAGTAGGTGCTGATCGCCTCGATCCAGTCCCGCTCGCGCGCGGTTTTTGCACCGATGGCGCGCGCTTTTTCCAGCGCCGCCCACGCGGCTTGCGCGCTTTTGACGGGCGGCGGAGCCGACAGAGAGTTGCCCAGCAGATCGAGCGCTATCCCCCAATAGGCCATCGCACAGTTCGGGTCTTTCTGCAGCACGGACTGGAAGGTCTTGCCGGCGTAGCTGAACCAGTACGAATGCAGCATGGCGACGCCGCTCTCGAACTCGGCCTGCACTTTGGCGTCGCACGACGTGGGAAACGTGACCTTGCCGAGCTTGTCGTCTTCATGCGCCTGCGCGACGCCCGTCGACAGCAGCACGAGGGCGGATACTGCGAGGAGAGACTTGCAAGGGCTCATGGCAACCTCCTTTGATTTCGGTGCGCGGACGTCCGCATGGTTATCGGAGAAATAGCGAATGCAACCGCGCGAACGGAAGTATCTTCGGCGCTGGCGTCCCTGTCAAACGCCCGTTCTCATCCCGTGCGGCGCGCGAGCGGGACCGGAATTGCGCCAACCTCAGGTATACTTCGCAACGTACTTCCTCGAATTAGAGCCGTCCCAACGGCCGCTGCAAACTTGCGGTATATAGTCCCTACCCGGCGCCGTGCGGCGCGCGGTCCCATCATCCAGCTTAAGAGAGAGAAGCGATGTCTGATCTGATGAAACAATCCCCGCTCGGCGTCTACGTCGAGCATTGCAAAAAAGGCCAGCTCGCCTACCAGGTGTGCACCGACGACAATACCCCGGTGTTCTACCCGCGGGCGGTAGCGCCGAAAACGGGCGGCAATCTGGAATGGCGCGTCTCCAAGGGGCTCGGCACGGTGTATTCGACGACCGTGGTCCACGCCGCCAAGGACCAACCGCCGCACAACGTGGCGCTGATCGATATCGACGAAGGCTATCGCATGATGAGCCGGGTGGAGGACATCGACCCGATGCAGGTGAAAATCGGCATGCGCGTCAAAGTCAAAATCAACCAGGGCGACGAGAAGCAACTCCCTTATCCCGTGTTCACGCCGGCGGAGGGCGCAAAATGAGCGCGCGTCAACGCGGCAGTGTGGCAGTCGTTGGTGCTGCCGAATCCGACCTGGGCCTGGTTGCGCCGCACACCAGCCCGGTCGACCTGATGGCGCAGGCTACCATGCGCGCGCTCGATGACTGCGGGTTGAAACTGGCGGACGTCGATAGTCTCTTCGTCGCCGCCACTCAGGTGCGCATGGGGCCGATGGCGCTCGCCGAATACCTGCGCGTGAAACCGAAATATTTTGACGGCACTATCATCGGCGGCTCGTCGTTCATGTCGCACGTCACCCACGCGCAGGCGGCGATCGAGGCCGGACTGTGCGAGGTCGCTGTCATTGCTTACGGCAGCACCCAGCGCTCGGTGAGCCGCGCGGCAGCGAGCCCGCGCGAATACAACCATTACGAAACGCCGTACAAACCGATTCTGCCGATCAGCGCCTATGCGCTGGCGGCGGCGCGCCACATGCACCAGTACGGCACCACGCGCGAGCATCTCGCTGAAGTCGCGGTGTCGGCGCGCCAGTGGGCGCTGCTCAATCCCATCGCATGGGAAAAGGAAGCGCTGACGATAGAGCAGGTGTTGAAGGCGCGCATGGTGAGTTACCCGTTCACTGTGCGCGACTGCTGCCTGGTGGTCGACGGCGGCGGCGCCATCGTCATCACATCGGCCGCGCGCGCGAAATCGCTCAAGCAAAAACCCGTCTATGTGCTGGGCACCGGCGACGTGCTGAGCCACGCCACGATCTCCAACATGCCGGACCTCACCGCCACCGCAGCTGCCGAATCGGGCGCGCAAGCCTACCAGATGGCGGGCATCAAGCCATCGGACGTCAAGATGCTGTCGCTGTATGACGCGTTCACCATCACGCCCATCCTGTTTCTTGAAGACTTGGGCTTCTGCCCGAAAGGCGAAGGCGGACGCTTCGTGACCGGCGGCACTACCGCACCCGGCGGTAAACTCCCGGTCAACACGAGCGGCGGCGGGCTTTCCTACTGCCACCCGGGCATGTACGGTCTCTTGGTCATGATCGAAGCGATACGCCAGGTACGCGGGGAATGCGGCAAACGGCAGGTCAAGGACTGCGACATTGCACTCGCGCACGGCAATGGTGGAGTCCTGTCGAGCCAGTGCACCGTAATTTTTGGTTCGAATGCAACACTTTAAGCCGTGCGACGCGCGCCTTTACCGTCGCATCCCCACGAGCGGGGGCCCCTGCTCCGCGCTCCGGCGCGCACGGCAATGGTGGAGCGCTTCCTGTAGGGTGGGTTAGCCGCCATCGGCGGCGTAACCCACCTATCCGCGATTGCTCGCTTGCGGCAGCGGTGGGTTACGCTTTGCTAACCCACCCTACGATACTGTAGAAAGAGTGCGCAGTGCTGTTCGGCGGCCCATCCACGGTGTAAAGAATCCGCTGTCCGGGCGACTAAACTCCGCTGACACGCAGTCCGCCGGGAATTATTGGCGGGCTGGCGGGTCTCACAGCGAAATGGAGGTCATATCATGGAACGACGCACATTCTGGAAATTGCTCGCCGGGCTGCCATTGCTGCTCGGCTTTGGGCGCCGTGTCACTGCTGCGCCGGTCGAATCGATGAAGGCGGTCGAGGAACTGCAAAAAGGCTGGAAGATGCTGCTCGCCGACGGCGCCAAAGTCCCGTTGCCCAGCGAACCGCTCAAACTGTCAAAAGACGAGTGGAAAAAACGCCTCGCCGGACTGCAGTACGAAGTGCTGCGCGAGGAAGGCACCGAGCGCGCCGGCACGAGTCCGCTCGACCGCGAGAAGCGCGCGGGCGTATTTGCCTGCGCGGGCTGCGATCTGCCGCTATTCACTTCAGCCATGAAATTCGACAGCGGCACTGGCTGGCCGAGCTTCTTTACGGCCATTCCGGGCGTGTTCGGCACCAGCACGGACCACAAGATTTTATATCCGCGCACCGAATACCACTGCATACGCTGCGGCGGGCACCACGGGCATATTTTCGACGACGGCCCGGCGCCGACCGGCAAGCGCTATTGCAACAACGGCATCGCACTGAAGTTCATTCCGAAGGCCGGCAAGGCATGACCCGCGGGGCGGGACGAGGAACGATACCCATCGATCACCACCGCGTTTGATCGATGGGTATCGCCGCGCGCCACCCCCATCCCGCTCCGCCGAGATTAAGGCCCTCAGGCTGACGCTTTTCCCGCTTTTCACGCCGGGAAACGCCTGATATCCTTGCGTCTCATGTCCAATGCTTTTCTCAGGCTTGCCAACGTCGCCGATGCACAGTCGATTGCACTGATGTCGCGCGAACTCATCGAAACAGGGCTCACCGGCTGGTCGTGGGGTCCGAAACGCGTTGCGCGATCAATACAAGCGCGGGACACGGTCGTTATCGTCGCTGCGGTCACCCATTACCTGACCGGTTTTGCCATCATGAATTTCGGCGACGAGCAGGCGCACCTGAGCCTCCTGGCGGTTGCACCGTCGCACCAGCGCTGCGGCATCGGCAGGCAGATGATGGGTTGGCTCGAGGAATCCGCATTGGTCGCGGGGATTGCCACCTTCAATCTCGAATTGCGCGCCGGCAATGTCGCCGCACGCGATTTTTACCGCGCACTCGGCTTCACCGATGCTGCCTACATTCCCGGCTACTACCGCGGCATTGAAACCGCGCTCCGGATGTCGCGCGACATCCGGCGTCTGGCCCCGAACCGCATCAGCTAGCAGTTTGTTGAAAATCGGCAGGGACTGTCATTGCGAGGAGCCAAAGGCGACGAAGCAATCTCGTCACTCGTTGATTGCGCAAAATACGAGATTGCCGCGCTGACCGCAACGCTACGCTCGCGGCTGACGGCTCACCGCAATGACAGCATGATGTGTTTTTCAACAAACTGCTAGCTGGTGTTAAGTCCTTTGAACTTGCCTGTGATCAGCTGCGGCTTAATGAATTACGCCGTTGACTCCCGGCGGTTTATTTGCTTTTGCCGGACGGCTTCTGCACTTCCTTGATCGCGTCCTGAAAGTCGTCGACATCCTGGAAGCTCTTGTATACCGACGCAAAGCGGATATACGCAACCTTATCGAGCTTATAGAGTTCCTTCATCACCATTTCGCCGATGCGGCGCGACTCGATTTCACGCTCGCCCAGCGCCAGCACCTGTTGGGTAATCGTCGCCACCGCATCATCCACGAGCGGGGTGGGCACCGGACGTTTGTGCAGCGCCCGCATGAATCCCGTGCGTAACTTCTCGAGATCGAACTCGGTACGGCTGCCATCCTGCTTGACCAGTTGCGGCATGCGCAATTCGACGGTCTCATAAGTCGTGAAGCGCTTGTTGCAGGCGGCGCAACGCCGGCGGCGACGGATGCTGTCGCCGTCGTCGTTCACGCGCGAATCGATCACCTGCGTATCGTCGGCTTTGCAGAAAGGGCAATGCATAAATTCAGGATTGAGGATTGAGAATCAGGGATTGAGTTCGGGCGCTAACGCGCCAGTTTTTCCTCCAACCTCAATCCTCGCCTCTCACTTTCCATATACCGGAAACTTCGCGCACAGCGCTCTTGCCTCTGCCGCGACCCGCTCAATCACCTTGTCATCGCGCGGCGCCTCAAGCACGTCGGCGATCAGGCCGGCCAGCTGCTCGGTTTCCGCCGTGCCGAAGCCGCGCGTGGTGATCGCCGGGGAACCGAGCCGGATACCGCTGGTTACCGTTGGTTTTTGCGGATCGTTCGGGATCGCGTTCTTGTTGACCGTCATGTGAGCACGGCCGAGCGCGTCTTCCGCATCCTTGCCGGTGATGTTCTTGGCGCGCAGGTCCACCAGGAACAGGTGGCAATCAGTGCGCCCC